>NZ_VIRJ01000037.1:0-90424 GCF_006874435.1 Microbispora sp. KK1-11
CAGACCTGGACCACCGTCTCCTGCCCCGTCACCGGCGCGACCGGCACCCACGACCTCTACCTCAGATTCACCGGCGGCAGCGGCTACCTGTTCAACCTGAACTGGTGGCAGTTCACCGGCAACGACGGGCCGCCCACCAGCCCCTCGCCGTCTCCTTCCCCGTCCTCCTCGCCGACGGGCACTCCGCAGGCGACGAACGCGATCCGGGGCGTGGGCTCGGGCCGGTGCCTGGACGTCGCCGACGCCTCACAGGCCAACGGGGCGCAGGCGCAGATCTGGGACTGCAACGGGCAGCCCAACCAGCAGTGGACCTCCACCAGCGCCGGTGAGCTGCGCGTCTACGGCAACAAGTGCCTGGATGTGAACGGCGGCGCCACGGCGGACGGGACCAGCGTGATCATCTGGGACTGCAACGGCCAGAACAACCAGAAGTGGCGCCTCAACTCCGACGGGAGCATCACCGCCGTAGGCGCGAACAAGTGCCTCGACGTGTACAACAGCGGCACCGCCAACGGCAGCAAGGTCATCATCTGGACCTGCAACGGCCAGAACAACCAGAAGTGGACCCGCACCTGACGCTGTCCCCAGTCACCCTGGCTGCCAGAGGATCGGCCAGATGAGGGGCGGCGCGCCGAGCGCCGTCCCTCGGGCCGCTCACGGCCGGGGGGACGACACCACTCGCACACCCCGGCTCTCGGACCGGCCGGCCGCACGTCACGCACGTCGGCGAGCGGCCCGCTCGATGACCGCCGCCCCGGTCTCGGACTCCAGGGCCGGGGTGTAGCCGGCGGCGCGCAACCGGGCCAGGGTCTCCTCCTCGCTCACCGCGCTGATCAGCACGGTCGGGGCGATCTTGCGCAGGCCCAGCGTGCGCAGCGCCTGAGAGCGGGCGAGTTCCTCGACGAGCGCTTCGTCGTCGGAACGGAGGCAGCACCCGGAGCGCACCACCCGGACGCGCCCGTGCGTACGGGCGGTGTCCTTGATCAGATATTCCAGCGGTTGCGGCAGGGGCGCCTCGGCCACCTCGGCGAGCCGCGCGAGCAGGGCGTCGGCCTCGTGCCCCCGATCGAAGGCCCGGCGCACGGTCGCACCCGAGAAGCGCCAGACAACGGCGTGTCCCTCCGACTCGCGGTCGGCGACGTCGTCGAGCAGTTCGGCGAGCTCCGGGCCGGGCATCCCGCGGACCACGGCCGTCAGGTCGGCCTGGAAGAAGGCCGTGGCCTGCGCGGGCGGGAGCATGGCCGCCAGGGCGGCGGTCAGCGCGGGCTCCGGCGAGGTCCAGGCCTCACCACTGAGCAGCAGATCGCGTACGACACGGCCGACGCCGGTGAGGGCGCCCCCGGCGACCAGGCCGAGCGACTCGGCCTCACGCACGACGGCGCCGACAAGCTCGTCGTCCGCCCCCGACTCGGCGAAGTGGTGCGGGCGGTGCCAGGCCGCCCGTTCCGTCACGTACGGCAGGCCGTCGGCGGATACGCCCTTGCCCGGGGGAAGCGCGGCGAGCGCCTCGAAGACGGCGGCCCTGACGCCGACCGCGTTCGGATCGTCGGGCTCGGTGAGGGCGACCGGCGTCCCGGCCTCCTCCGGCCAGAACGTGTAGACGGCCGGTATGGTCGCCCAGGTGGCGATGATCGTGACCAGCCGCTCGACGGGGGACCGCTTCAGCCAGTCGTCGTACTCCGTCGTGGGCAGCAGGCTCACGACCGGCTCGGGTAGCTTGCCGCGATGGCCCTTCGGCCGCTGCACCGGCTCGGCATGCAGGCCGAGCAGTCCGGCCTGCGTTGCCAGGTCGAGCCAGAGCCGGGTGACGTCCTCGGCTACGCCGGCCGCCTTGGCGATCCGCCTGGTGTCGCGGACCGCGAGACCGCCGGCCTTGCGAAGGACGGGAGGCTGGTCGGCGCACGCGGCGAGCACGCGTTCGATCTGGGACAGCGCGGCGGTGGCGGCCGCCTGGGCGGAACCGTCGGCCCCGGCGGCAATGGGCAGACCGGCCGGGACCGGCGGCTCCGGGGCGAACGGAACGCGCAGCTCGCCGAGGGCGGCCACGGCGACCTCGATCGGCACCTCCGCCGTGTCGTGAGGCCCGGCGGGCAGGAGGAGCCCGCGCGCGGCCAGCCAGTCGGTGTTCGGGTCGCCGGAACCTCCGGGCCGGAAGGCGTACTTCGGCGCCTGCTGGTAGCCGAAGCCGCCGCGCGCCTGATAGGCGTGGGTGAGCACCTGCGATCCGTGCCCGATGATGTCGAGCAGCCACTCCCGGGCGTCCGCGGGGGCCTGTCCGAGCAGGGCCCGCACCCGCTCCTGGTCGGTGAGCAGGCCGAGCACGTTCCGCTCCGCGCCCTCCCGCGCCCTGGCCTTTGGGAATCCCAGGGTCTCGGCGATCGCGTGGACCTCCGGAGCGTTGAAGTGCAGCCTGATGAGCTCGGCCGCCGGGCGGCCCAGCCCCGCGGTCTCGGCGAGGTGCGCGTGGACGCCTGTGGAGACGATCACCTGGTCGTCATGCGGCGGAAGCACCAACGCCGTGTCGGCGAGCGCGTCAAGAGTGGCGGCGGCGCGCGCCCGCAGGGCGGGATCGCTCCCGGCCAGCAGGTCGAGCACCTCGGCGCGGGGCACTGCCCGTGTGGCCGGGTCCGCGTCATGCCAGAGGTTGAGCAGCGGCCCGTGCCGCTGTGCCGCCAGCCACGCGACGGCCGACAGCGCCTGGTGCTGAGGAAGAGTGCAGAACCGCGCGAGCGCGAGCGCCGCACGCGGCTGGAGCAGCAGCCGGGCGAGGTCCTGCGGGGTGATGTCGTCATCGGAGGTGAACCCCACCCGGGCGAGGATCAGCCGCCGGTCCTCTGGCGGCTTCGTCTCCAGCCATGTCGCAAGGCGGCGCCGGGTGCTCATCACCGCAGCGTATTACGCCGCATCCGGTGACCAGGCCTGTCCAGCCGCGCCGTCCGCACCCGGCCGGCCTGGCAGTCGTCCGGTCTGAACAGACGGCACGCCGCGTGAACGCCCACCCCAGCCACCTGAACGCCCACCCCAGGGGAAAGCCGCCCGCTACTCCTCAGGGTCGCTCACGGCCACTGCCTGCGCGTCGCCGTACATCGCGTCATGCTGCTTGCGTGGGGCGCAGACGCTGGCCTTGGAGCAGGCGCAGCGGCGGCCGCCCTCGTTGAGGCGGACGATGACGGAGTCGGACGGCACGTTGTGCCCCACCACCGTGCCCGGGCCCTGCGGGGTGTCCACCGCGAGGCCCGTGCGCGGCGCCGACGCCCGGAACTCCTGGTAGAGCGGGTGCTCGTACTTCAGGCAGCACATCAGCCGGCCGCAGGCGCCCGCGATCCTGAGCGGGTTGACGGGCAGGTCCTGGTCCTTGGCCATCCGGACCGAGACGGGCTCGAAGTCCTTGAGGAACGTCGCGCAGCACAGGTCGCGTCCGCAGGGGCCGATGCCGCCCTGGAGCCTGGCCTCGTCACGCGGGCCGATCTGCCGCAGCTCGACCCGGGCACGCAGGTTGCGGGCCAGGTCGCGCACGAGCGCGCGGAAGTCGACCCGGTGGGGCGCGGAGAAGTACACGGTGTAGACGTTGTCGGCGTCCAGGTAGTCGACGCCGACCACCTTCATCGGCAGCTCGTGCCGTTTGATCAGGCGCTTGGACACACTGCGGGCCTCCGCCCTGCGGCGGCGGTTGGTCTCGTCGCGGGCCAGGTGCTCCTCGGCCGCGATGCCCTGGCAGACGGGCAGGCCTTCGACGTCCTCACTCACGTACTGCGGCGCCCACACGCACTCGGCGACCTCGGGCCCGGAGTCGGTCGGCACGAGGACCTTGTCGCCCACCTTCGGAGAGTGGCCGCCCGGATCGAGGTAGTAGAGCCGTCCGTAGCGGGTGAAGCTCACGGCCATCATCATGCCCAAGCGCCGGCCCTCCTCGATCCGTACGGCTAACGCGTCCGAACCCACCATACGTGCCGTACGGCACCGGCAATCATCGCCTGTGGACAACCTCCTGCGGACCGGGAGGCCCGGCCCGCCGGAGGACTCCGCCTGCGGACCGTCTACCAGGCCGCCGGCCGCGCGACGCCGCCGTCGTCCGTGAACAGCCTGCGATATCCGGATTCCGTCACCTCTCCCGTCTCGTCCGGCCCGACCACCAGAAGGAGCCGCCCGGTGCCGTCCACATCGACACGCTCGAAGACAGGCCGTCTTTCCTCATCGCGATAGAGGGTCTGCACGGCCCGCCCGGTGGCGACGTCGTACGCCACGACCTCGGCGACCGCCCCCGCGAGCTTGGTCACACCCTGCACCCGCGCCAGCTTGCTCCAGCCCACCGTGGCCAGGACACGTCCTCCGTCCGGCGTGAGGGTGACATCGTGGATCCCGCCCGTCGTCGGGGCGGACGATTCCCCCAGCGTGATCGCACGCACGTCGTCGAGGCCGCCGGGGGTGCCGGTGTCGAGCACCCACACGGTGTGGGAGATCGAGCATTCCCAGGCGACCGCCGTCGCCGGGACACCGGAGGAAGGCGCCGTGCCCGAGGCCGGAGTCTCCGCCGGGACCTCCACCGTCCTGGCCGGTATCAGGCATGTCCACCCCTTGGGGAGCGGCGGAGCGGACGGCTCGGCCGACGCCGCCTCGGGCTGCTCGCGCGGCGCGGCCCCCGTCTCCGGCTCCGCCGAAGCGACCGGGAACGGCGCCGTCCCCGGTTCTGCCGGAGTCACGCGCGGCTCCGGCAGGACGCCGCCGTCGCCTTGTGGGAGAGCCGATTCGAGAGGGGCGGGGGATCCCGAGGTCGCCTCCGGCGTGGTTTCCGGCTTCAGAGACGCTTCCGTCGGGGCGGCCGGCTGCGTGATCGCCTCCGTCGACGTCCCCCAGACCACGCCCGCCCGGCGGAACACCAGGGTGCGCCCGTCGTCGCTCATCGAGACGTCCTCGACGGCGGACGCGTGTGCGGACGTCCAGGTACGGCTGTCACCGGTCGCCGTATCCGTGACGACCAGGGACGCGCCCTTGCCGCCCGGCGTGCAGGAAGACAGCCCGTAGGCCAGCGTGGAGCCGTCCCCGTTCACCGCGAACGAGGTGACGGCGGTGCCCTCCGGCGGCGTGAACGGGAGCGCGCCGATGGAGCCGACCTCCCCGCTGTCACTGAGACTGAACCGGTAGAAGCGGGACCGGCACGCGTCCTGCTCGGCCACGGCGTAGAAGAGGCGGTTGTCCCGGGTGGCCTGCACCTGGGTGAACCGCTCGCCCTCCGGCCCCGGCACCGTGGCCGTCACGTGGCCGTCGGCGACGCTCCTGACCGCCATGCCCCCGGAGCGGATCTGCACGAGGAAGGACGGCTGGGCGGCGGGGCCCGCCGTCGTGCCGGCGGCCGTGTCCATGGTCCCGCCGCCGTGGCGCGCGACGGCCGCCCCGCCCGCGACCGCGACCGTCACGGCGGCCGCCGCCGCGACCGGAAGCAACCAGGTCCTCCCCCGCGCGGCGCCCCCGGGCGTACGACGGCGGGCGGGGGCGGCGGCCGGGTCGAACGGCGGGACGGCCTCGACCGTCTCCCCCACCGCGTGGGCGGCGTCCTGCAACCGGCGGATGACGTCGTCGTTCATCGGGTCTCTCCCAGGAGGCGGCCGAGCGCGTCGAGCGCCCGGGAGGTGGTGGACTTCACGGTGCCCCGGCTGATCTTCATGACCCGGGCCGTCTCCTCTTCGGACAGCTCGGCGTAGTAACGCAGGACCAGGGCCTCCCGCTGGCGCCGGGGCAGGCGGTGGAGGGCCTCCATGACCTCCCGCCGCTCCGCGCCGAGGATCGCGGCCGACTCGGCCGACCAGACGGGCGGGTCGTACGTGCCGGCGAACCAGGACGGCAGCCGCCGCCTGCGCAGCACGGAGCGGGCGTTGTTCAGCACCGCGGCGCGCACGTAGACGAGCGCCTTGTCCCGGTCGCGCAGGCCGTCGAAGCGCCGGTGCAGGCCGAGGAACGCCTCCTGCACGACGTCCTCGGCGCTCTCCCGGTCGCCGACCATGATCAGGGCCAGCCGGGTGAGGCCGAGGGCGTGCTCGGCGTAGAGTCCGCTGATCGTGTCGTCGGCGCCCGCCGACAGGGGCGGGACGCTCACGGGCTCCCCGGGTTGCTGATCGAGATCGAGCGTTTCGGCCTTCATGTACCAGAGACGCCGTACGCCCGCCGGGGTTGCTTGCGTCCTAGGCGGGCGAGCGGAGAGCGAGGGTCATGGCCTCGACCGCGATCTGCGGGTTCACGTTGGCCGCCAGCCGCTCCCGGCACTTCATGATCGCATCCGTACGGCGGAGCGTCTGCTCGGGGGTGGACGCGCGCGCGACGGCCTCCACCTCGTGCCTGCGGTCCTCGTTGGCCAGCTCGACCGGGGCCCCGAACTGCACGGCCAGCACGTCGCGGTAGAACGCCACGAGTTCGAGCAGCGCGAGGTCGAGGGAGTCCCGCTTGATGCGGGTCGCCCGCGACTTCTGCATGGTCTCGAGTTCCTTGAGCGCTCCCGCGCCGCCCCGCACGAGGCCCTTGTTGAGCCCCTTGCCGGAGGAGCCCTCGCCGTAGACCTTGCGCAGCTCGGCGGTCTCGACCTCGTTCAGCGCGGTCGTGGCCGCGTCGGCGTCCTCGGTGGAGGTCTTCACCAGCCGCTCGGCGGCGGTGATGCACTCCGCCACACCGGTCAGGGATCGAGGGATCGACAGCACGTCGTCGCGCCGGCGCCGCGCCTCCTCGTCCAGCGCGAGCCGCCGCGCCCGGCCGATGTCCCCCTGGGCCGCCCGCGCGGCGTCGAGCGCCACGTCGTGGGGCACCCCGTCTCGGGTCACCAGCACGTTCGCGACCGCCTCGGTGGACGGCGTGCCCAGCGTCACGACCCGGCAGCGCGAGCGGATCGTGATGATCATGTCGTCCGGTGAGGGCGCGCACAGCAGCCACACGGTCCGCGGCGGCGGCTCCTCGATGGCCTTGAGCAGCGCGTTGGCCGCCGCCTCCGTCACCCGGTCGGCGTCCTCGAACAGCACGATCCGCCAGCGGCCTTGCGTGGGCGCCCCCGCCGCCTTGAGCACGAGTTCGCGCGTCTGGCGCACGCTGTACGACAGGCCCTCGGGCCGGACGAACGTGACGTCCGGGTGCGAACCCACCTCGACCTGATGGCAGTGGTCGCAATGGCCGCATCCCTGGTCGGGACAGAGCAGCGAGGCCGCGAACGCCGTGGCGGCCGCGGACCGCAGGGCCGGCCCGGCGAACAGCCAGGCGTGGGTCATGCCCGCGCCGCGGCCTCCGGCGATGACCTCCGCGGCGGCCGACGCGGCCCGCCGCATCACGTCGATCGCCCGATCCTGCCCGACTAGATCCCCGAAAACGGTCATGTGCGGCTACCCGAAGTCACGGATGGCGGGCATCGTGCCGGTGGCCTCCTCGGCCTCCTGCGGCACCGGGTCGGGCAGGATCTCCCGCACCCGGTCCTGGATCAGGCGCGTCACCTCCCGCTGGTCAAGCGTGCCGTCCACCAGGAGGTAGCGGTCGGGGTCGGCCGCCGCCAGCGCCCGGAACTCCCGCCGCACCCGCTCGTGGAACTCCAGCGGTTCGGCCTCGATGCGGTCGGCGGGCGAGGCCATCCGCCGCAGCCCGACCGCGGGCGGCACGTCGATGAGCACGGTCAGGTCGGGGACGAGCCCGCCCGTCGCCCACCTGTTGATCCTCGCGACGTCCTCCTGGTCGAGCGACCGCCCGGCGCCCTGGTAGGCCAGCGACGAGTCCACGTACCTGTCCGAGATCACTGTCGAACCGCGCTGCAGAGCGGGCCTGATGACCTTCTCCACGTGCTCGGCCCGGTCGGCGGCGTACAGCATGGCCTCGGCCCGCGGGGACAGGCCCTGGTGGGCGGCGTCGAGCAGGATCGCCCGCAACCGCATGCCGACCTTGGTCGAGCCCGGCTCGCGGGTCTGCACGACGTCGAAGCCCTGGTCGCGCAGCCAGATCGCGAGCAGCCGCGACTGGGTGGTCTTGCCCGAGCCCTCGCCGCCCTCGAAGGCGATGAACAGACCGCGCTCGGGGTCCGCCTCCTCCGGCACGAACCGCCGCCCGCGCAGGGCGGTCAGCAGGTCGACCGCGATGGGAACCCCCGGCCGGTCGTCCATGTGCCGCAGCGCGACCACCCCGACGGCGATCGCCAGCAGCGCGCCCAGGAGCAGCACGAGGTTCGTGCCGTCGAAGCGGTAGCTGATCCCGGCGACCGCGAGGGCGTGCGTGCCGAACAGCGCGGCCAGCGTCGAGGCCACCGCCACGACCAGCAGCAGCACCACCCGGGCCAGCGACTGCAGGAAGGAGAACGTGCGGCCGCGCAGCCCGTCCTCCACCTCCAGGCCGATCACCGTGTAGCCGATGATCCAGGCGATGCCGGCGCAGGCGCCCAGCACCACGGTCAGCACGACCACGACGACCAGGTTCTGGATGAGCGCGACGGCGGCCAGCGTCAGCCCCGCGAGCACGATCGACAACCCGAACAGCCGCCGCCTGGACAGGCCCTTCAGCAGCCGCAGGCCGAAGAACATGCCGAACGCCATGCCGAGGAAGACGGCGCAGAACACGGCGCCGTACCCCGCGTCGCCGCCGCCCAGGGCCTGCACGTACGCCTTGGCGACGCCGATGACGGCGCCCCCGGCGGCGAACGCCCCGAGCATGCCGATGATCAGTCCGCGCACGACGCGGTTGCCGCCGACGAACCGCCATCCCTCGGTGATCTGCCGGAACACCGAGGGCGTGGACACGTGCCTGACGTGGTTCTTCGGAATGGCCCGCAGCGTGAAGACCATCACGGCGGAGGCGAGGTAGGCCAGCGCGTTGGCGTACAGCGCGACGCTGGTGGCCGCGACGTCGAACGACGGGGCGGCCGCCGAGATCGTCGTGACCACGCCCGACACGATCGCGAACAACGCGGCGGCCACGGGCGCGGTGCCGTACGTGACGAGGAGGTTGAGCTGGTTGGCCTCCTCGAGCCGCTCCTTGGGCACGAGGTTGGGCACGGTGGCGTCCTTGGCGGGCACCCAGAAGAGGTTCACGCACTCGACCAGGAACGTCGCGATGATCACCCACTGGTAGTTGCCGACCAGCGGGATCGACAACACCACCGCGAACCTGGCGAGGTCGGCGACGACCATCGTCAGCCTGCGGTCGAACCGGTCGGCCACCGCTCCCGCGAGCGGGCCGAGCAGGATCGCGGGCAGCATCTTGGCGACGAAGACGCCGCCGATGGCGAGGCTCTGCGCCTGGAAGCCGGACCTCGCGGTGAGGTTACCGGCCAGGGCGGTCAGCGCGATGATGTTGAGCCAGTCGCCGAGGCTGCACGTCGCCATCGCCGTCCACAGTCTGCGGAACGGCGCGTTCGCCAGCACGTGCGGCTGCTTGCGGCGCGCGGCGGCCCGGCCAGTGGTGCTCATGATGTCAGCGTATCCAGGTGCTCGCTGGGCTTGGGAGACGGACGAGCGGGCCGCTGGGGCCTGCCCGTCGCCTGAGGGTATTACGTCCGCCTCGTCCTCGCTGTCGAGATGGCACCAATGCTCTGCCCGGTTCCGCTTCCGAACATCCGGCGCGGTCAGGCGCGCAGCTCGATGAGGGTGATCTCGGGCGGCGCGCCCACGCGGACCGGCGGCCCCCAGAAGCCCGCACCGCGTGTCACGTAGACCTGGGTGTCGCCGCCGCCCGTGCGCGGCACGCTCGCCAGCCCCGCCACCACGGGCTGCTGCAGCGGCACGAGCAGGTTGAACGGCGCCATCTGCCCGCCGTGGGTGTGCCCGGACAGCTGGAGATCGACGCCGTGCGCGGCGGCCTGCGTCACCTGGACGGGTTGGTGGGCCATGAGCACGACGGGCCGGTTCACGTCGCGGCCCCCGAGCGCCTTGTCGAGGTCCGGGCCGTCGCCCGACGGCACGCCGTTGAGGTCGTTGACGCCCGCGAGGTCCAGTACGGCTCCCGCGTGCCGGATCTCGACCCGCTCGTTGCGCAGCGGCCGGACGCCCAGCGAGCGCAACTCCTCGATCCATTCCTGGGGGCCCCCGGCGGTGTAGTACTCGTGGTTGCCGGTCACGAAATACGCGCCGTAGCGGGATTCAAGGGACCCGAGCGGCGTGGCGAGACGGCCGAGCTCGGCGACCGTGCCGTCCACCAGATCGCCCACGATCGTCACCGCGTCGGCCTGCAGGCCGTTGATCATCCGGACGATCCGCTCGGTGTGCCCCCGGCCGCTCAGCGGGCCGAGGTGGATGTCGCTGACGACCGCGATGCGCAGCCCGCTCATCCGGGGGTCGAGCCTGGGCAGGCGGATCGGCACCCGCTCGATCACCGGATCGCCCAGGGCCCGGCTCACGCCGTACCCCACGGTCGCGAGCGCTCCCGCGGCCACGACCGCGGAGGCCGTGCGGGAGATGAACAGCCGGCGGTCCATCGCCGGGGCGTCCGCCGCGGCCGCCTCCGCCGCCGGCCTGCCCGTCGTGGCCGTGCCGTTGGCGGTGAGGCCTCCCCCGGCCGCGGCTCCGGCGAGGACCACCTCGTCCACCGGCGCCGTCTCCCCCTCGGCCCGCTCGGCCGAAGCCGCCGTTTCGGCCATGCCGCGGCGTCTGGACACGACGAACGTCGCGACCGCCCGGGGCACCTCCATGACCAGGCCGAACACGAACAGGTAGAACATCACGGCCAGCCACAGGTAGCCGGGCCAGGCCACGACCCGCTCCACGTCCATGCCGAGGCCGAGCCGGCTCCCGGCGAAGGTCACCACCATCACGACGGCCATGACCACGAGCGCCCATGTCAGCACCCGGCGCGAGCGCGATCCCGGCGTCGTCGACGCCCTGACGAGCCGCCACCACAGATAGGCGTGCACGACGACGACGGCCGTCACAATCATGCCGACGAACCCCACGAGAACTCCCCTCGACCGGCTGGCGATCAAGGGCCGGCTGAGACGATGCTACGAGCTCACGCCGACGGCCGCGTCCGTTGTCCACAGCCGGGGACCGGCTGTGGACAGGCGCGGCGACACGGCGCGAAGCCGCGCCGGGCATGGCACCTCCCGCGAGACGCGGAAACCGGGGTCAGGACTTCCCGGCGGGCTTCTTCGCGGTGGTCCTGGTCCGGGGCGTGCGCTTGGTGGCGGGCGCCCGCTCCCGCCGCTCGGCCAGCAGCTCCGCCGCCCGCTCCAGCGTGATGTCCTCGACCGTGTCGCCCTTGCGCAGCGACGCGTTGGTCTCGCCGTCGGTGACGTAGGGGCCGAAGCGGCCCTCCTTCACCACGATCGGCTTCTTGGAGTTCGGGTCTTCGCCCAGCTCACGAAGGGGCGGCGCGGCGGCGGCACGGCCGCGTCCACGGGCCTTCGGCTGCGCGAACAGCTCCTTGGCCTGCTCGATCGTGATCGTGAGCAGGTCCTCCTCGGACGGCAGCGACCGCGAGTCGGTGCCCTTCTTGATGTAGGGGCCGAACTTGCCGTTCTGCGCGGTCACCTCCTCGCCGTCGATCTCGCCGACGATCCGTGGAAGCTGGAGCAGCTTGAGCGCCTGCTCCAGCGTGATCGTGTCCAGGTCCATCGTCTTGAACAGCGAGCTGGTCCGCGGCTTGGGCGCGTCCGCCTTCTTCGTCCGCTTCTTGCCGTCCTCCGGCGCCGGCTCCTCGGGCAGGATCTCAGTGACGTACGGGCCGTAACGGCCGTCCTTGGCCACGATCCTGCGGCCGGTCGCCGGGTCGACGCCCAGCTCGCGGTCGCCGCTCGGGCGCGAGAACAACTCCTCGGCCTTCTCGGCGGTCAGCTCGTCGGGCGCCATGTCCTCGGGGATGTTCACCCGGGCGCCGTCGCGGTCCAGGTAGGGCCCGTAGCGGCCGACCCTGATCACGATGTCCGTCCCCCTGATCGGGAACGAGCTGATCTCCTTGGCGTCGATCTCGCCGAGGTCGGTGACCATCTCCTTCAGGCCCTCGTCGCCGTCTTCGCCGCCGAAGTAGAAGCGCCGCAGCTCGGGCACCCGCTCGGCGCGGTCGTTGGCGATGTCGTCGAGGACCTTCTCCATGTCGGCCGTGAAGTCGTAGTCGACCAGGTTGCCGAAGTGCTGTTCGAGCAGGTTGACCACGGCGAACGCGAGGAACGACGGCACCAGGGCGGTGCCCTTCTTGAACACGTAGCCCCGGTCGAGGATCGTTCCGATGATCGACGCGTACGTCGACGGCCGCCCGATCTCCCGGTCCTCCAGCTCCTTGACCAGCGACGCCTCGGTGTAGCGCGCGGGCGGCTTGGTCGAGTGCCCGAGCGCGGTCAGCTCGGCCGCCGTGAGCCGGTCGCCCTCGGTCAGCGTGGGCAGGCGCTTCTCCGAGTCGTCGCGGTCGGTCGAGGGGTCGTCCGCGCCCTCCACGTACGCCTTGAGGAAGCCGTGGAAGGTGATCGTCCGGCCGGTGGCGCTGAACTCCACGTTCTCTCCGGCGCTGGACGTGCCGCCGACCTTGACCGACACCGACTCGCCGACCGCGTCCTTCATCTGGGAGGCGACCGTGCGCTGCCAGATCAGCTCGTACAGCCGGAACATGTCCCCGGACAGGCCGGTCTCGCCCGGCGTCCGGAACTCCTCGCCGGAGGGCCGGATGGCCTCGTGCGCCTCCTGGGCGTTCTTCACCTTGCTGGTGTAGACGCGCGGCTTGTCCGGCACGTACGCCGAGCCGTACAGCTTGATCGCCTGGCTGCGGGCGGCGGCGACGGCGGTCTCCGACAGCGTGATGCTGTCGGTACGCATGTAGGTGATGTAGCCGTTCTCGTACAGCCGCTGGGCCACCTGCATCGTGTACTTGGCGGAGAAGCCCAGCTTGCGGCTCGCCTCCTGCTGCAGCGTCGTGGTCCGGAACGGCGCGTACGGCTTGCGCGTGTACGGCTTGCGCTCGACCGACCGCACGGCGTAGTCCACGCCCTCCAGGCGGCCGGCGAGGGCCGTCGCGGCGGCTTCGTCGAGGTGGAGGACGTCGGAGCCCTTCAGCCTGCCGGTGGAGGCGAAGTCGCGGCCCTGGGCCACGCGCCTGCCGTCCACACCGGTCAGCGTGGCGGAGAACGTCCGGGTGTCGTCGCCCGCCCTGCCGGTGTCGAACAGCGCCTGCAGGTCCCAGTAGTTGGCGGCGGTGAACGCCATGCGCTCGCGCTCGCGCTCCACCACCAGCCTGGTGGCGACCGACTGGACACGACCGGCGGAAAGCCGCGGCTTGACCTTCTTCCACAGGACCGGGCTGACCTCGTAGCCGTAGAGGCGGTCGAGAATGCGCCGGGTCTCCTGGGCGTCGACCAGGCGGAGGTTGAGGTCGCGGGGGTTGGAGACCGCGTCCCTGATCGCGTGGGGGGTGATCTCGTGGAACACCATGCGGTGCACCGGGATCTTGGGCTTGAGCACCTCGCGCAGGTGCCAGGCGATGGCCTCGCCCTCCCGGTCCTCGTCGGTGGCGAGGTAGAGCTCGTCGGCTTCCTTGAGAAGCTGCTTGAGCTTGGACACCTGCGACTTCTTGTCCGGGTTCACGACGTAGAGCGGCTCGAACTCGTGGTCGACGTTCACCCCGAGGCGGGCCCAGGCCTCCGTCTTGTACTTCTCCGGGATGTCATCGGCCTTCTCCGGAAGATCGCGGATGTGGCCGATGCTCGACTCGACGATGTAGCCGCGCCCGAGGTACCCGGCGATCGTCTTCGCCTTCGCGGGCGATTCCACGATCACCAGGCGGGTTCCGCCGGCGTTGCCGTTGTTGGCTGGCACGCTGCTTCCTACCTCGCTGTCCGCTGTCGTTCCCCGTGCTGCCGGGCTTCGTACTCCCGGCTCATGACACCCTCGTCGTCCGGGCCGGGGGCGCTTACCCCCGTGGGGCGCCGACGAGGCGCCGCTTTGACGGTACCTGCCGCCGCACGTTCCTCCCCCTCGGGCTACCCGGTTATGTCCGGGAATGTAACCCGCTTGGCGCTGTTATCCACGGAGACGCAGAATAGAGCCCATCGAGTTCCCTAGCACGCCCCGGAGACCAATGGCTGTGCTCGACTACTCCTATCTGGACCTATATCTCCCTCGGGGCACCCCTCGTGAGGTGGCGAGGCAGATGCTCACAGAGCATGCCGAGCACGGAGACTGGGAACTGGAGCGGCTACGCCTTTATCCCGATGGCAGCAGGCGCGTCCGGCTGCGTCGGAAGATCATACGGGCCGCCCGGACCATGTGAGCCCCGGGGGCGCGGACGCCACGGTCAAAAGGGCTTTGCCCATCCGCAATGTCGTCGGTGCCATGACCGTAAGCGCTCCATCCGTCCCGAAACAGTACCCGACAAAAGAGCTTTGCCCGCCCCGGGCCGCGCCCCCGGAACGGGCAAAGCGTTCGTGCCTCCCTCCACTGGCCGTGGGGGGGCGTCCTGGTCGCCCGCGCCGGGAGCATCTGTCGGACACTCCCTGGCGCGGGCGAGTGATATCCCTCGCCTCCGTCAGCCGCGCGCCGCCGGGTCACTTCCGTACGGCCGTCGCCGCCGGAGGCGTTCCCGTGCCGTCACGCGCGGCCGTACGACTACTTGCGGCCGAACCGGAAGCGGCGGGTGACGGCGAACAGGCTCGCCGAGGCGGCGAACATGGCGCCGATGGCCAGGGCGAGGAACGACGCCGGGTTCATCCCGGTCAGACCGACGGGCTGCTCGGCGCTCATCAGCTTGAGGGGGCTCAGCTTGCCCAGCGGCAGCACGTCGGCGCTCTTCCCGAGGTCGCCCGTCGGGAGGTTGCGCGCCGTGTCGGCGACGGGCAGCGAGGCGGTCGCGTCCTCCAGCGTCTGGTTGGTCGGCAGCGAGCGAGTCGCGTCGTCGAGCGAGCCGCCGGCCTTGGAGACGGCCGCGGGCGTGCCGCCCTTGGCGCCCTTCCCGACAGGGACGGCGGGCAGGCTCGGCGTCTCCGGCAGGCCGAGCATGTTCGGCAGGTCGCCGACGATCGGAGCGGAGGGAGTGGCGGCGGCGCTCATCGGCTGCACCGTGTGCTTGCCCGACAGCACCGACGCGCCCGGCATGGCGGGCATGACCCCGCCGCGGGCGGCCTTGTGCTGCGCGTGAGCCCAGTAGCCGTGGCCCTTCCAACCGCCGCCCACCTGAGCGCCGCCCAGGCACCCCGCGGCGGCGTCGCCGAGCACGGCGACCGAGTTGCCGCAGACGTTGATCGGCGCGGTGATCGGGGCGACGATCTGGTTGCCCGCCAGGATCCCGTGCTTGCCCGAGGTGATGTTGCCGCCCGCACCGGCACCGCCGCCGAGGACCGAGGCGCCGCCCCGGCAGCCCGCGTGGGACCGGCCGATGACGCTCACCGCGTTGCCGCAGACGTTGATCGGGGCCGTGATCGGGGCGACCACCTGGTTGCCGCCGAGGATCGAGCCGCGGCCGGACGTGACGTTCCCGCCGGCGCCCCAGCGGCCGCCGTGCTTGCTCCAGCCGCCGATCACGGTCGCGCCGCCGCGGCAGCCCGCGAAGGCGTGACCGACGATCGCGACGGCGTTGCCGCAGACGTTGATCGGCGCGGTGATCGGCGCGACCACCTGGTTGCCGCCGCCGACGCTGTGCACCCCGCTCGTGCGGTTGCCGCCCGCGCCGCCACCGGACCAACCGCCGGACCAGCCGCCGTGCCCGCCGTGACCACCGTGCCCGCCGTGACCGGGCGTGGAGCCGCCGTGGCAGCTGCCCGAGCCGTTGCCGCACACGTCGGTCGGCGTGGTGATCGGCGCGACCACCTGGGTGCCGCTGCCGGCCGAGTAGCGGCCGTCGGTGTCGTGGCCGGTCGAGCCGGGACGGTGCCAGTGACCGCCTCCGTGGTGACCGCCGTACCCACCGTGGCCCCCGTGACCGCCGTGACCGCCGTGACCGCCGTGGCCGTGTCCGCCGGAGCCGCCCACGGACGAACCGCCGCGGCAGCCCGAGAACGCGTCGCCGAGGACCGCGACGGAGTTGCCGCAGACGTTGATGGGCGCGGTGATCGGCGCGACCACCTGGTTGCCGCCCAGGATCGAGCCACGGCCGCTGGTGCGGTTGCCGCCGGCGCGCACGCCGTCACGGCCACCCCCGACGAAGGCGCCGCCACGGCACCCGGCGGTGGCGTCGCCGAAGACGGCGATCGAGTTGCCGCACAGGTTGATCGGCGCGGTGATCGGCGCGACCACCTGGTTGCCGCCCCCGATGCTGTGCGCCCCGCTGGTGCGGTTGCCGCCCGCGTTCGCGCGCCGTCCCGAGCCCTTGACCGCCGCGCCGCCCCGGCAGCCCGCGTCGGACCGGCCGAAGACGGACACCGCGTTGCCGCAGGCGTTGATCGGGGCGTTGATCGGCGCGACCACCTGGTTGCCGCCGAGGATGCTGCCCTCACCGGAGGTCCTGTTGTGTCCGGCGCCCACGCCTGCGCCCTGTGCGGTCGCGCCGCCCAGGGAGGAGGCCCGGGAGTCGCCGGCGACCGCCACCGCGTTGCCGCTGATGTCGATCGGCAGGGTCACCGGGATGTCGACCTGGTTGCCGCCGAGCACCGAGTGACTGCCGTCGGTGTCGGCGAAAGCCGTACCGCTGCCAAGGGCCATGACGCCGGCGGCCAGAAAAGCCGCGGAGGCCGAGCCCTTCGCCCACGTTCGCATGATGAATGCTCCTAGTGGTTCTTCTAGGGGGTTACCTGACAGCTCGCGACGCGTGTCCAGGCCGCATGAGCACAGCGGAGCCGTGGACGTCACGAGGATGGGAAATTCCGCGTCACCCGCGGGAGCCTGCCGCCCGGGCACCACGAGCGAGGGCAGGCTGTGGCACCGGTCGCCGTACGACGGGGACCGGCACGAAGGCGGGATCAGTCAGGAGAGAAAGACGGGTCGTCCGCCGCTGTGCGGACCACCGGGGGAACAACCGCCGCCAGTGGGGCGGGCAGCTTGGTGAAGCGCGGTTCGAACACATCCCGCGCGACATCCCCGAACAGGATGTTTCCACCGCTCGACTGCGGGACCAGGCCCTGGTCTGCGGGCGCGTGGTCCGCGGTGGAGGGCGGAGGGAGCAGAGGCTTCGACTGGCTGGTGAGCCCGTCGACCGTGCGCCCCGCCATCGCCTCGGCGTTCACCGAGACGTCGTCCGCCGCCGTGGGGAAACCGTCGATGCTCTTCCCGTGGGACTCGACCGCGCCCGGCGAGGGCGGCAGACCGAGGTCCGGGCCTGAGAGACGATCGGGAAGAACCGACCCGGCGACGTCATGTGAGGGTGCGGTCCCGGCCACGGACGTCGCCGTGCCGAAGACACCGAAGATCACACCGAGCAGCCATCCGGCGGCGATCAGCCCGCCGATGACCAGCAGGCGGCCCAGACGGGAGCCGGCCGCGAACCGCGCCATCCGGCCCCGCTCCGCAGAGCCGGGAGACGTGACGCGCACATCGGGAACGGCGGCGGGCGAGTTCGCCCCCCGCTGTTCCTGCGACGTGCGCGTCACGCGACCTCCCCAAACCGCTGAGTCAACAGTCCGCTGGGTCAACCCGGTGCGGATCCGACCCCCAACGGAGAGTTACTGTAGCGGCACGGCACGTGATCGCAAGAGCTTTCTCAGCAGTATTCGAGGAAACGGTCAAGGACCCTGACGCCAAACCGGAGCGAATCAACCGGAACGCGCTCGTCGACGCCATGGAACATCCCGGAGAAGTCCAAGTCTTCGGGAAGCCGCAGCGGCGCGAAGCCGTAGCCGCTGATGCCGAGGCGGCTGAACGCCTTGAGGTCGGTGCCGCCGCTCAGCGTGTACGGCACGGCCCGCGAGCCCGGGTCCTCCTCCTGCAGCGCGTCGGCCATCGCCTTGACCAGCGGGCCCTTGAAGGGGGTCTCGACCGCCACATCGTGGTAGACGAACTCCCTGGTCACGTTCGGTCCGAGCAGCTCGTCCACGGTCTGGAAGAACTCGTCCTCGTACCCCGGCAGGAACCTGCCGTCCACGTGCGCGGTCGCGATCTGGGGGATGACGTTCGCCTTGTAACCGGCCTGGAGCATGGTCGGGTTGGTCGTGTTGCGGAGAGTGGCGCCGATCATCCGGGCGAGCGGCCCGAGGGTGGCCACCGCCGCCTCCGCGTCCTCCGCCTTGACCTCCGTGCCGAAGACCTCCTCGAAGAACGCCTGCACGGTGGGCGTGAGCCGCACCGGCCACTTGTGGCGGCCGAGCCGGCCGACCGCCTCGGCGAGCTCGGTCACGGCGTTGTCGTCGTTGAGCATCGAGCCGTGCCCGGCCCTGCCCTTGGCGGCCAGGCGCATCCAGGCGATGCCCTTCTCCGCCGCCTCGATCAGGTACAGCCGGCCCTTCTCGGTGGTCACGCTGAAGCCGCCCACCTCGCCGATGGCCTCGGTGCAGCCCTCGAAGACCTCCGGATGCCGCTCGGCCAGCCACTGGGCGCCGTAGTGGCCCCCGGCCTCCTCGTCCGCCGTGAAGACGAGGACGACGTCCCTGGGCGGCCTGCGCCCCTCGCTCAGCCGCCGCCGCACGACGGCGAGGATCATCGCGTCCATGTCCTTCATGTCGACCGCCCCGCGGCCCCAGACGCAGCCGTCGGCGATCTCGCCGCTCAGCGGGTGGTGGGTCCAGTCGGCGGCGTCGAACGGCACGACGTCCAGATGGCCGTGGAGAACCAGGGCGTCCCTGCTCGGGTCGGCGCCCTCGACCCGGGCGACCACGTTCGCCCGTCCGGGATCGGACTCGAGGATTTTCGGCTCCAGGCCGACCTCCGACAGCTTGCCGGCCACGTACTCCGCGGCCTCGCGTTCCCCGGGCCCCGCGTTGTCCCCAGCGTTGACCGAGTCGATGCGGATCAAGTCGCGGCACAGCTCGGCGACCTCGTCCTCCCCGTAGCGTGGGGTCATTACGCCTCCTCCTGCGGGCGGGCCGCTCAGCGGCCCCCGCCTTTCCCGTCGTACGGCTCGCGCCTCCATCCTGCCGCCGTACAGGCGTGACGTTCACCCCCGGGATCCGGCGATCTACGCGAGGGCCGTTTCCCGGTATGAAGCAGGGCCGAGAGAGTGCTAACCTGTATCAGCCGACGCGGGATGACGATTCCGCGTGAGGCACCACGTCCGGGTGGCGGAATAGGCAGACGCGCTAGCTTGAGGTGCTAGTGCCCAGTGATGGGCATGGGGGTTCAAGTCCCCCCTCGGACACTCACTTCGGTGCATGTTGGGCCTGGCCTCGACTGCGATCACCCTCTCTGGGGAGTTGTAGACGAGGTTCGGGCCCATCTGTATGTAGAGGTCGTTCCGCCCGGCGGGGTCCGCCTTCCTGATGACCGCAACCAGCTCGGCCAGCCGTGGGATCACCTCCGCGAGCGCGACTGCGCTGCCCCTCGACATCAGCGGTCCTTTCGCACGGAGGTCGTGTCGATGTCAGCGGGATCGCCGCTTGAGCCCCTCGGCTGAAGCTCCGGAAGCGGGAGACCAAGTTCGTCGACGAGGACGGAGTGGGGCTCGTCGGGGGCGAAAGCATGACGTTCGCCCCACTGGCGCAGGGCCACGATGACGGTGAACAGGTCGCGCCCGGCAGGGGTGAGTGTGTAGAGCTGCCGCTTGCCCGATGGTGCGGTCTGCCGATCCAGGATGCCTCGCTCGACCAGCCGCCGGAGCCGGTCGGTGAGGATGTTGCGGGCGATGCCGGTGCGCTGCTGGAAGTCGGTGAACGACCGCGCGCCGTCCATAGCGTCGCGGACGATGAGCAGGCTCCAACGATCACCGATCACGTCGAGGGTTCGCGCTACCGGGCAGGTCGGGTCGGTCCAGGTCACATCCTCGGCACTGATCGCGATCTGAGTCATCACACCTCCCGAAGAGTTGCCGATTGAAACCATTCTGCCGTAGCTTCAATCAGTTGCAATCTGCTACTAATTGGGGGGCGGATGGGCCTGACCATCGGCCGAAGGACGTTGTTCGCCGCGGTCTGCGCGGTCGCCGTCGCGAGCATCTACGCCGCGCAGCCGGTTCTCGCCCAGATCAGAAGCGATCTGGGCGTACCGGATGCTCGCCTGGGATGGATCGTCGCTGCCGGGCAGCTCGGTTATCTGGCAGGACTGGCCGTTCTCGTCCCGCTGGGCGACGTGATCGACCGGCGCAAGCTCATGGTGGGGCACCTTCTGCTGACCGCGGTGGGTGCGGTGCTGGCCGCGACAGCCACTCGGACCTGGGTGCTGCTCGTCGGGCTGGCGGTCGCGGGCCTGTTCGCGGTAGTCGTGCAAACGACGGTCGCCTACGCCGCCGCCCTGTCCACGCCCGAGGAGCGCGGCCGCAACCTCGGCGTGGTGACCTCCGGTGTCGTCATCGGCATTCTCGGAGCACGTGTTGCGGCCGGCGCGCTGGCCGCGGTGTGGGGCTGGCGCAGCGTGTACGTCGCGCTCGCCATGCTCCTGGTGACGCTGGCGTGCCTCGTCCTGAGAACGCTGCCGACGGACACGCGCGCCGACCACGCCACGTATCGACAGGTGCTGACGTCGCTTGGCGGACTGTTCCGCGAGCGCGTGTTCATCTCGCGCGGGCTGATCGCGTTCTTCCTGTTCGCTTCCTTCGGCACGCTGTGGAGCGGCCTGACGCTACCGCTCGCGGCCGCGCCCTGGCATCTGAGCACGGCGCAGATCGGCCTGTTCGGCCTTGCCGGCCTGGCCGGCGCTCTCGGCGCCGGACGGGCGGGACGCTGGGCCGACGCCGGATTCGCGAGCGCCGTCACCGGCGGAGCACTCGTTCTCCTCACCGCCTCATGGCTGGCCATCGGGCAGGCGTTGTGGTCGCTGTGGCTCGTCGTCATCGGCGTGGTCGTGCTCGACTTCGCCGTCCAAGCCGTGCACGTGAGCAACCAGCACGTGCTCACCATGACCCACTCACGCCGCACCAGCAGCGTCGTCGGTGGCTACATGATTTTCTACTCCCTCGGCTCCGCCCTCGGGGCCACCACCACGACCACCGTGTTCGCCCGCGCCGGTTGGACCGGCTCCAGCATCCTCGGCGCGGCCTTCGCTGCCTGCGCACTCGTGATCTGGGGATTCAGCCGCCGGGGAGATCGAGGACGGTGACGAGTCGTTTCCGTGGCCGCGGTCGCGCCTGCGTGGCGGCGCGCGTCTTCGAGGCCTCGTGCCGCCGGCGGCTGCGCGTGCCGCCCCCTCGCGCGGCGGCCGCCCTGGCGCGGCGGCCCGGCCCGCCTGAGCCGACGAGGCGGATGGACGCACTCGACCGCCTGCTGTTCAAGGCCCCGGGCCCGTTCGGGAAGTGAGCGCCGGCTGCCGGAGGATCCGCCCCCGGCCGGGGAAGACCGCGATGCTAACCTAAGTCAGTCGCTTGATTTAAAGGCGCATCACACCCCGACCGCGCAACGGAGAACCCCGCGCATGTCCCCTGCCTCCGTCGCCCACGCGGCGCGCAGGCTCAGAGGCGCCGCCGCCGCCGGCGTGGCCGGAGTGGCGCTGTTCGCCCTCAGGGACAGGATTCCCGACCCGGACGCGGTCTGGGCGTCGGTCCAGAGGGTGAACGCGGGCTGGCTGGCGGTCGCCGTGGTCGCCGAGGGCCTCTCGATGAGGCTCTTCGCGGGGCTGCTGCGCCGCCTGCTCAGGAGCGGCGGCATCAGCCTCACCCGGCCGCGCTCGGTGGCCGTCGCGTACGCGCGCAACGCCGTGTCGAGCTCCCTGTCCGCCGGACCGGTGCTCTCCGTCGCGTTCACCATCCGTGAGCTCGGCCGGCTCGGTGCGTCCAAACCGCTGTCGGTGGCGACGCTCGTGCTCAGCGCCGTGTACTCGACCACCACCTTCGCCGTGCTGGGGGTGGTCGCGCTGCTGGGCGGCGACGCGACCCGTATCCCGGCGCTGATCGCGCTGGCCGCCGTCGCGGCGGCCGTCCTCGCGCTGGTGCGGCTGCGCCGGCGACGCGGCGGACGCCGTTCCGGCGCCTCCCTGCGGATCCGCGCGGCCAGGGACGCGATCAGGCCCACCGGCAGGGACCGGCTGGTCCTCGCCGTCCTGGCGCTGGCCAACTGGCTTCTCGACGTGGCCTGCCTGGCCGCCGTGTGCGCGGCGGCGGGGGTCGGGCTGGGGCCGCACACCGTGCTGCTCGGCTACGTGGCGGGCAAGATCGCGGCGACGGTCGCGGTCATCCCCGGCGGCCTCGGCGTCACCGAGCTCGGCATGGCCGCCACGTTCGTCGGAGCGGGTGTCACCGGCAGCATGGCGGCGGCCGTCGTCGCGCTCTACCGGCTGATCTCCTACTGGGCCGTGCTCGCCGTCGGCTGGATCGCCTGGCTGCTGCTCCGCGACGGGGTCCGGGCCCGGCTGGCCGCGGCCGGGCGGTGGCTGCTCGGCGTCGTCGGCCGCCATGAGGACGAGGCGGGCGTGCGCCCGGTGGGGTGAAGCTCACGAATCCCGGGAAACGGGTGCGAGCCACAGCCCGACGAGCGCGTCGATCAGCCCGGTCGCCGTGCCGTGCCAGCTGGATCTGGGCGTGGGAGCCCCTTCGGCGAGGGCGCGCTCGCGTTCCGCGCACACGTGCGTGATCAGCTGTCGTGCCATGTCGCTGCGCTCCGCCCGGACTTCTGCGGGCAGTTCGGGCAGGCAGCGGATGAACCCGTCCATCGCCTGCCGCAGCGAGGCGGGCGTCTCCTCTGCGATGATCGCGCGCAGCGAGGGATCGGTCACCACTTGGGCGATGAAGCGGGCGTACCAGGTCGGGTTGCCCTGCGCGGCCAGATGCTCGGTGACCGGGCGGACCAGGCAGGCCACCCAGTCGCGTACGTCGGCGGAGTCGCCGATCTCGGCCAGCATCCGCTCGCGTATCCGATCGACTGGCTCGGCGTGTCTGCGGGCGATCGCGCGTACGAGATCCGCCTTGGTGCCGAAGTGGTAGCCGACCGCGGCGTTGTTGCCCTGCCCCGCGGCCTCGCTGACCTGGCGGTTGGACACGGCGAACACGCCGTGTTCGGCGAACAGCCGCTCCGCCGCCGACAGAATCCGCTCGCGGGTCTCGCTGACCCGTTCGGCCCGTAACTTACCGGTCATCCTCACTACCGCATCGGAATCGACGCGGTAAGTCAAGCAATTGAATTAAACGCCTCCCGACGCTCGCGGGCGCGGACCGCCAGGGTCACGGGCACCGCGTGGCCCAGCACGCCGACGCCCCAGCCCAGGATGGGCCAGATCGGCCACGGATACCAGAAGTCCGTCGCCCGCCCGACGGCGAGCCAGATGCCCACCATGAGAAGTGATGTGCCCGCGTAGACGCCGGCGTGGATGCGCACACCGAGCCTGGCCGCCCTGGTCTTGCGGGCCCGGCGCCGCGCCCGGTCCCTCGACGTACGCAGCTTGGCCGGCAGGTCGGCGAGGAGGGCGTCGAGCTCGGTGCGGTGCCGGGCTCGCGTGGCGACGTCGAGGCGCTCGTCGAACTCCTCCTTGGTCAGATAGCCGGCGCCGAACGCGTCGCCGAGCAGTTCGACGGCACGGTCGCGCTCGGCGGCGCCGGCCCTGGGCGCGGCGGCCGGGGCGGCGGCGGACCTGGAGCGCAGCGCTGTGCCGGAGTCGATGTCCAAGGGAGCCTCCAGGGTCGGGCGGGCGATGACCGCGAACGCGAATAACCTGAGCATCGCACGAACGCTTTCGCTAACGCAATACGCTAGAGTTAACATATGTCAACAGAAGGGGAGGCAGACCGATGGAGGGGTCCTCGACGACCAGTCCTTCACGACGCCAGAGGGTGCGTGACGCCACGCTGCGCGAGCTCATCTCGGTGAGCCGCGAGATCCTGACGACCCAAGGCGTCGAAGCGCTGACGATCCGGGCGGTCGCCCGGGAGGTGGGGATGACCCCGCCCGGCGTCTACCGCTACTTCGACGGCCATCGCGCCCTCCTCGACGCGGTCATCGTGGCGATCCTGGACGAGCTCACCGAGTTCGTCGCCACCCGGGTCGGCGAGGTGGACGAGACGGACACGGCGGGCAGGCTCATCGTCGCCAGCAGGGCGTTGCGGCGCTGGGGGGTGGACCACCCCCGGGAGTTCCACCTCTCCCTGGTCGTGTCGCCGCCGGAGGAGGAGAGTCAGGCGGTCGTCCGGGCGCGAGGCCAGGTGGGCAAGCTGTTCGGAGACATCTTCGCCGGAGTCTGGCGGGACTACGGCGACGCCTCCCCCGCTCCCTGGCGCCGCGAGCCGCGGATCGAGCCGCTGGCCGAGCGGCTCGTCCAGATCCTGGAGATCACGATGCCCTCCACCACCGCCGCGACCGCCTTCACCCGCTGCTGGATGCGGCTCTACGGAATGGTCTGCCTGGAGTCGCTCGGCCTTCCGCGGATCATCGGCGACGAGGCGGGCGATCTGTTCGAGGCGGAGCTGGCCGACCTCGCGCGGGCACTCGGCCTTCCCGAGGCCGCCCTGAACAGCGGTCGCTGACGTCCCCCACCCCCCATCCCCACAGGAGTGCCCGATGACCCCTCTGCAGCTCAGTCAGCCGACCCAGTTGATCGCCGGAGCCGTCCTGCTGACCGTCGTGACCATCGAGTTCGGCGGGTGGTTCCTCACCCGGATCGTCCGCGGCGCGGTGCCGATGACGCCCTTCCAGCAGACGTTCGCCCGCGCCGGGCACGCGCACGCGGGGGTGCTGGTCACCCTCGGGCTGGTGTGCCTCCTCTTCGTCGACGCCACCGGCCTCGGCGGCGTCGCCCTGTGGACCGCCCGGCTCGGCGTGCCGGCCGCCGCCGCGCTGATGTCCGCCGGATTCTTCCTGTCGTCCCTCGGACGGGACGTGACCCGGCCGAACCGGCTGATCATCCTGCTCTGGCTCGGCGCGCTCTGCCTGGCGGCGGGCGTGCTGACCCTCGGCATCGGCCTGCTGACGACCTGACCGGGGCACCCGGTCCACGAGATGTGCATGAGACCGGATTCCGGGGGTAAGCGAGAGCGGGAGGGTGCGCTACGGGACCCGCGCGGGACGGCGGCGGACAGGTCATCCGTCACGTCCCGCGCGGGCCTCGCTCACCTGTCGTGGACGGTGACCACGTACCCGTGTACGTCTGCCTGGAACTGCTCGACCAGCGGCCGGGGCCGTCCAACGCCGAACTGGCACGACCTCCTGCTTGGCCACCTGGAGCGGATGACGGACGCCTTGGACGCCCGCCCTCGGAGTTCGCCTACTGTGACGTGAGAGTAGGGTGATGTAGGTCACGTGGTTCTCCCGGCCGGAGAGGAGGACGATGTCCGTCTACCGCGTCAGGATGTACAGCGGGTTCCAGCGCACCCTCACCGCCGACCGTGTCGTCGTCAACGGCGACAACATCTGTTTCGAGCGGAGCAGGAACGGGTCCTGGGTGGCGGCGCTCCAGCTGCCGACGCAACTGGTCACACGGGTCCGCCGGCGGTGCGTCCAGCCGGACGGCACGGTGACCTGGAGCGTCGAGGAGCCGGAGCCCAGCACCTACTGACAGCGAGCGCTCGCTCCCGCCGGACGCCGGGTGGTTATTGCTCTATAACCTTCCGTGAGAGTAGAGTCTGCCCCGCTTGCGGTGGGACTCCGCTTCGCCGCGTGCTCGCCCATCGCAGGCCTCAACGCCACCGCACGGCCCGCCCGGCCTTTCCCCCTCGCCGGGCGCGCCGTCGCGGTGGGAGCCGCCACCGTCGCCCGGCTCCGCCAGGGCGGGCCCTGGCCTTATGCTTGTCCTCCCCTCCGGCCGGACTCCCGGACGAGAGGTAACGTCGCCGAAGAGTTCCAGAGAGCTGTTCTGCGAAACCCTACCCATACGTGAGGGTAGGCCGTGAGTGGCGACGGTACCCGCACGGGAGCGGTGACCACGGGGGTAGGAAAGGTGAGCGGAGCGATGCCTGAAGGTCTGGTGCAGATCGGCGAGGTCGCCGAGCGGCTCGGGCTGTCCCTGCGCACCATCCGCCACTACGAGGAGGTCGGCCTGGTCGTGCCCGCCCGCACGCAGGGGGGTTTCCGGCTCTACAGCGAAGAGGACGTGCAGCGCCTGGCGCTGATCAGGCGGATGAAGCCGCTGGGGTTCACGCTGGAGGAGATGCGCGACCTGCTGGAGATCACCGACCGGCTCGTCCGCGGCGACGACGACCCCGGCCTGCTCGCCCGGCTGCAACTCTTCGAGAAGGCGGTCGCGGAACGCGCCGACAGACTGCGCGAGCAGCTCGCGATGGCCAGGGAGTTCGCCGAGCAGCTCCGGCGTCAACGGTTGAACGCCCCGAAGGCCACGTCCCCTCGCTGATCCGTCTCCCTCGTTCCTGCCTAAGTCCGTCCCAAGTGCCGTCTAAGCCCTGCCGCCTAAGTTCACCGGCGTAAGGAATTCCGCTGCGAGGGAGCATGGGATGTCCCTGTCGCCCGCGTCCGGCACGGCCGGGCGCACGAACTGGCCCGCCGAGATCCTGCCGGTGCTCGAGAACGCGCTCACGTGCGAGTACGCCTCGCTCACCCGGAAGGGCGCGCCGATCACCTGGCCCGTGGGGCCCTACGTCGCCGAGGACGGTCGTACGGTCGACGTCTCGACCGGCCTGACCTATCCGTCCAAGGCCGAGCGGGCCAGACGCGACCCCCGGGTGGCGCTGCTGTTCTCCGACCCCACGGGGTCGCCCGTCTCCGGCCCTCCCGTCGTGCTCGTCCAGGGCCTGGCCACCGTACGCGACGCGGATCTGCAGGCCGGCACCGATCTCTATCTGCGGCGGACGCTGGCGAAGTATCCGCAGGCGGTCGCCCGGCAGCCGTGGTTCCTCGTGCGGCGCCAGGCCTGGTACTGGGCCCGGATATGGATCGAGGTCACTCCGCTGCGCGTGCTGTGGTGGCCGCACGGGCGGCTCGACGCGCCTCCTCAGCTGTGGGAGGCGGATCCGGAGACGACCGCGCCGCCGTCGGACCCCGCCCCCGCGGGATCCGGCGCTCCGGGGTGGCTGGAGCCGCCCGCCGACTGGCGCCCGCGTGCCGACTACGCCGTCCGCCTCGGTGATCCCGTGCTGACCGTGATCGGCGAGGACGGCTGGCCCCTGCCGCTGCGTTCGCTGGGCGCGACCCGGGTGGACGACGGCTTCCTCGTGCGGACCGGCCCGCCCGGCGTCCTGGCCCGTGGACGGGCCTGCCTGACCTTCCACACCCACGGCGCCGACATGAGCGGCCAGGAGAACGTCGTGCTGGTCGGCGAGGCCACGCCCCTGCCCGACGGGGTCCACGTGCGGGTCGAGCGCGCCCTGGCCGACTTCAGCCTCAGCGGGAGCCGTCTCGGGCAGGTGCGGAAGATGATGCGGACCGCTCGCGCCCTGGCACCGCGACTCGAACGGGAGGCCGCGCGACGCGGGCAGGCCGTTCCCGTGCCCCGGCGTCCTCGCTGATCACAGGCGTGCGAGCGCGTCACGGGCCGCCTTCTCCCAATGGGGGGAGCCGGCCTGCCCGGCCACCTCGGCCGCACGGGCGTAGTGTCCCGCCGCGGCCTCGGGCCGGCCGAGGAAGACGGCGAGGTCGCCGAGCGTGTGGGCCACCGGACCGAAGGTGACCGACGCGGTGCTCATCCCGGCCATCTCCCCCTCCGCGGGAAGGAGCTGGTGGTAGCACTCTCCGGCCGCCTCGCGGTCCGCCAGCGCGATCGCGGTCGCCGACCGCGCCGCCATCATGCCCGCCCAGGTGAAGTCACGGCGCGGAAGGGCCGCCGGCCACACGGCCCTGGCCTCCTCCAGGCGGCCGGCCGCCACGAGAGCGCGGGCGTACAGCTCTCCGACCTCCTGCGGGATCCGCTCCCACACCGGGGCGAGCGCCTCCACGCACCCGTCGAACCGGCCTGCCGCCAGACGGACCGCGAAGCGCCCCACCGCGCCCATGAGGGCCGAAATCGAGGCTCCCGTCTCCATCAACCGCTCGCCCAGCGTCGTGTACGCCCTCTCGGCCTCGTCGAACTCTCCCCGCACGAGCAAGTGCAGGGCGTCGAGGAACGCGAGGATGCCGAGGGCGTGGCCGAGCTGGCCGCTCGTCGAGTGCTCCGCCGCCTGGTCGGCGTGGTGCCGGGCGCCGGCCCAGTCGTTCCGGCTCAACGCGACCATGCAGAGCGCCGCGTGGCCGAGCGTCTGGTAGCCGAGCAGCCCGGCCGACGAGGAGACCCGTAGCAACTCGTGCCCCAGTCTTTCCAGCTCCTCGCGCCTGTCCGGGGCTTGGCAGGCCCAGTATCGGGCGTTCAACGCCATGCACAGCAGGTGCGGGTCGCCGATGTCGCGGGCGATGGCCACCGCCTCCGCGCTCGCCGTTTCCACCCGGGCGGCGTCGTGTCCCTCGGCGGCGTGGCACAGCGTGACCAGCAGAAGGCAGCGCGGCTCGCCCGTCTCCCGGGGAATCGCCTCCTCGATGGCGTGCACCAGATCGCGATCGAGCCTCCGCTCCGGCTGGATGGTCCAGATGACGGGCGCGTCGAAGGCCACCGCGGCCCGGGCGACGGCCCTCGGATCGGCGGTTCTCCGGGCGACGGCCAGCGCCTTCGCCCGGGCGTCGAGCGCCCTTTCCACCTCACCGGCGTGCGCCAGCGCGGACACCAGGCGGCACATCAGGTCGAGTCGCAGCGCCTCGGGCGGGTCGGGCGCGAGGTCGAGCGCGGCCAGCGCGCCGTCCAGGAAGGCCGCCGCGTCCCGGTGGGCGTACAGCGCGGACGCCTGGGCCGCCGCGCGCGACGCGTAGTCCGCCGCGGCCGCCGCGGTGGCGGTGGTCGCGGCGGCGAGGGCGTGATGCCCCAGCGCCCCCACGTCCCCGGGCCGCACGGCCTCCAGGGCCGTCACGACCTTGCGGTGCATCCGGGCGCGCCGCAGCCGGGGAATGTCCTCGTAGAGGGTCTCGCGGACCAGCACGTGGGCGAAGCGGACCCGGCCCGGCCGGGGCTCCTCCAGCAGCCCGGCCAGCACCCCCGCCTCCAGCCCGTCGAGCACGGTCTCCTCGTCGGCTCCCGGCATCGCGATGAGCACGTCGGCGTCGACCTCCCTGCCGAGCACCGCGGCGTTGCGCAACGTCACCTGGACCGCGGCGGGGAGGTGGGCCACCCGCCGCCGGATCAGGTCCCGCACCCCGGGGGGCAGCACGTTCACCGCGGAGGGGCCGTCGATCGCGAGCAGCCGCGCCGTCTCGCTCACGAACAACGGGTTGCCGCCGGTGCGCTCGCCGACCTTCCGCGCGGTCGCCCGATCCACGTCCATGCCGGACCGCTCGGTGAGCAGCCGGGCGACCTCGTCCGGTGCGAGACCGCCCAGCTCCAGGTTCTCCACGGTCTGGACGGCGAGGGCGGCGGCCGTCGCCATCAGGTCGGCGCTCGGCTCCCCGGGCCGGTGCGTGAGCAGGACGAGGACGGGTGTCGCGGCCAGCCGTACGGCCAGATGGCGCAGCAGCTGAAGGGTCTCCTCGTCGGCCCTGTGGACGTCCTCCAGCACGATCAGCAGCGGCCCAG
Source organism: Microbispora sp. KK1-11 (assembly GCF_006874435.1). Lineage (NCBI taxonomy): Bacteria > Bacillati > Actinomycetota > Actinomycetes > Streptosporangiales > Streptosporangiaceae > Microbispora > Microbispora sp. KK1-11. The sequence continues at coordinate 29,403 of NZ_VIRJ01000037.1, forward strand.
GCACCCCGTCCACGTAGTCGCCCACGGCCCTGGCCAGCCAGAACTGGCCGACCGGTGCTGCGTCGTCGGTCAGCAGCGGCGCCAGCCGGGCGGCGGTCTCCGGCGGGGGCGGCGTGGTCGCCGCGAGATCGCGCAGCACCTCGCTCCACGCCCACGCGGGTGGCACCCCGCCCGTCGTCTCCGGGCACCGTCCGACGACGGTCCGCCAGCCCCGCGACGACAGGTGCCCCACCAGGGCGTCGGCCAGGGTGCTCTTGCCCAGCCCGGCCTCGCCGCCGAGCCACGCGACCCGGAACCCGTCCCCGGCCTGCTCCGCGGCGGCGGTCAGGCGGGACAGCTCCCTCGTACGGCCGACCATCCTGCCGGGGGACGGCGTACGCGGCCGGTCGGGCGGCACGACCGGCGGTACGACCAGCGGTGCGGGCGCGGGCTCCCGGACGATCAGATCGAGGGAGGGGGCCTGGGCGAGGATGCCCGCCTCCAGGCTCCGCAGCGCGGGCCCGGGGTCCACGCCGAGCTCATCCGCCAGCAGGGCCCGGGTGCGGCGCAGGACCGCGAGGGCCTCCCCCTGACGGCCGGCGCGGTAGTAGGAGAGCGCCAGCAACCGGACCGCGTTCTCCCGCAGCGGGTGGGCGGCGACATGCCGTTCCAGCTCGGGGACCAGTTCGGCGTGGCGGCCGAGCGCCAGGCCCGCCTCGGCGCGGTATTCGACCGCGACCGCCCGCAGCTCCAGCAGGTGGCCCACCTCGGGCACGGCCCACTCCTGGTCGGCGAACTCCGCGTACGCCTGGCCGGTCCACAGCGACAGCGCCTCGCTGATCGTGTCGAAGGCGCCGGCGGGGTCGCGCCGGGCGAGGAGGCCGGCCGCGGCGTCGACCAGCTTGGGGAAGAGCCAGGCGTCCACGTCCTCGGTGTCGAGTGCCAGGCGGTATCCGGGCGGCGCGCTCACCAGCACGCGGGCGGCGGCCCGTGGCGCCCGCTCGGGCTCCAGGACGCGGCGCAGGTTCGAGACGTACACCTGCAGGGCGCCGAGCGCCTTCGGCGGCGCCTGCCCCTTCCACAGGTCGTCGATGAACCGGTCGGTGGACACGATGTGCCCCTGTGCGCAGACCAGCCGGGCCATCACGGCCCGGTGGAGTGACGTGCCGAGCTCGACAGGACGGCCCGCCACCTCCGCGCCGATGTGACCCAGTACAAGAACGCGCACCATAGCGGGTAAAGCATAGGTCTGTTTCCTTTTACGTCGACGGCTCGTTAGGGTGAGCGCTCGATTCCCGATCGATTCCCTCCTCGATTTCCTGGATGACTCCGTGCGCCACTATCGGTGGGGTGTTCCCGCCCTTGTCGCCGCCGCCGGATATGGCGCGGTGGTCGCAGTCGCCGCCGCGGTCGCGGCGGCCCGCGGCGACATCGGATTCCTCTGGCGGTTGACCCTCTTCGCGGAGGTCAACGAGGACGTCACGGCCGTATGGCCGAACGCGCTCGTCCTCCTCGCGGCGGGCGGGCTGTGGGGCTGGGCGCTGTGGCAGGGCCTGCGAGGCCCGGTCGCGGGGCGACCGCCGGTGACGGACCGCGGTGTGCTGCGGCTGCGCGTGGCGTTTTACGCCACGGCGGGGTCCTGGATGGCATGCGCGGTCGCACCGGCCTGGCCGTGGTGGGCGGTGGTGATCGACTCGCTGATCATGTCGGCGCTCGTGGTGCTGTTCCACCCGGTGCTGCGCCGCACCGTGGGGTTCACCGGGCTCGCCCTGGCCGCGGGCCTGCTGAGCAACACGAGCACTGCCGCCGTCGAGGTGTTCGACGTGCTCGACTGGCGCGAGGCGCGGCGAGTGGCCGACATGCCCGATCTCAGCGCCCTGGCGGGCCTGATCTGGACGGCACTGGTGTTTCTGACGCAGTGGCGGGACGGCCGCTGGCGGCGGGCGACCGTCGGGTACGGCATCGCCTCCCTGGTGGCGCCGCTCGTGCTCCTGCTGATGGCCGTCCCGCTGGAAATCGCCGGGATCTCCGGGGGCGTCCACGTCAGCGCGATCACGGCGGCCGACGCCCTGTCGGTGATCTGGCTCGCCCGTTCGGCCCACGAACTCACCGACCCATCCGCCTCACTCGCCCCGGTCGCCCCGTCAGGACCGCCGCCCGCCCAGGCGTCCGGGTAATGGTTCGTTATGCGGATACCCGGCCTCGCCTTGGGGATAGCACGCCTTTGTATGGCCTGCCTAATCTGCGATAAGTGACGCTCTTTCCGACCGTATGACGCGCTTCCGTGGAGCGTCGGGGCGCTTCGCCAGGGGAGGTGCCCGCTGGTGACCAAGGAGCACGACACGATGAACTCGCAGATCATGGACCGGGCCGACGTCTCCGCGGCCGAGGTGGTCAGTTCCGTATACACGTGTCCGGTGCCGCACTCTCCTCAGGAGGTCGGCGGCGTGCGACGCCATGCGCTCGGCGTCCTGGCGGCCTGGGGAACGCCCGGGACCACCGCGCAGGATGCCGTGCTGGTGATCTCCGAGATGGTGACCAACGCCGTACTCCACGCCCTGCCGCCGGCCGAGCTCCGGCTCTTCATCTACGCCGACGGCGATCGCCGGCTCATCCGGGTCGAGATCACCGACGGCGGAGCGGCGCCGGTGTGGCCGGGAACCACCCCGTCCCCGGACGAGAGCGGGCGCGGCGCCGTCGTCGTCGACGCCCTCGCCGTCCGGCACGGCACCGTGAAGCGTCCCTCCGGCATGACCACGTGGTGGGCGGACCTGCCGGCCCGCTGAGCAGCCGTACGCCCGCGCTCAGCGGCGCAGGGTCTCCGACGGGGACTCCCCGAAACGCCGCCGGTAGGCGAGGGCGAACCGCCCCAGATGGACGAACCCCCACCGGTAGGCGACGTCGGTGACCGTGGTGGCGCCCGGCTCGTGGACCGTGAGCTCGGCGTGCACCCGGTCGAGGCGCACCTCCCGCAGGTAGCTCATGGGCGTCGTCTCCAGCTGACGCCGGAACCCCTCCTGAAGCGCCCGCGCGCCGACGCCCACCGCCTCGGCGATCTCCTCCACGGTGAGCGGTTCCGCCGCCCGCGCCTCGATCACGTCCACGGCCCGTTCCACCGCCGTCGGCGCGACGCGGGGCTGCCCGCCCGACAGCGCCTCGCTGTAGTTGCTGGGCTGGGCCAGCAGCAACTGCGTCATCAGCAGCCCCTCCAGTTGCCTGAGCGCGACGGGCTGCTCCAGCATGGCGCCGCCTGTCTCCGCCTCTCGCCTGAGCAGCTCGACGACCGAGAGCCACGACCGGGCGGGGGGCCGGGTCAGGTCCATGCCGAGGGAGAAGGTGAGCGGCCTGCGGGGCGTGCGCCCCATGAGCTTGCCCAGGTGGGCTTCGAGCGCGGCGCGGTCGAAGCGGACGATCAGCGACTCGTGCCCGGGGGCCCATCGCATGGACATGGGCCGCGTCAGCGACAGTACGGAGGCGAGCTCGGGCGTCGACACGATCCGTTCACGGCCGTGGGACACATCCGCGGCGCCGGTCAGCGGGATCTCGACGAGCAGGTAGCTGTCCAGCGGCTGCGGCGTGATCAGCACCTCCGCGCCGTAGCCGAGCGAGTAGAGCCCGATCCCGTCGAACGTCATCCCGTTCAAGCGGGCGTCGAGCCGGACCTCCGAACTCACCGGGCGCAGCCCGTGGTCGCCGAGGTCGTTTCCGACCCGCGTACGGGCCTCGTCGACGTCGTGTGTGTGCAGCCGCAGGTGCGCGGCGAGTGGTAGCGATTGTTCGGCCATTTCCGCCTCCCCCAAGCGGGCAGGCCCCCCGTTTCCGCAGGTGGCGGGCGCGACACCAGCCTACGCGCGGCCCGCTCCAATGGGACACGGCCGCGGTGAGGATCGGCCGTACGGTCAGATCAGGCGGCGGGAGACGATCCCGCTGCCGACGTCGTGGCCGCACCACAGGCGGAAACGCTCCCCAGGGCGCAGATACTCGATCGCGTCGTCGTCGGTGGTCGCGATGGTCACCACGTGCAGCCAGTCACCGGGGGTCAGCGGCTCCTCGTCGTCCGCGGTGATCGCCACCTGGAACGGCCGGCTGAACCGGCTGCCCTCCTCCCCGGCGCAGGCGCAGATCACCAGCGACTGCGTGCGGAAGGGAAGTTCGTGCGGCAGGCCGCCCTGATCGGAGGGCAGGAGCGTGATGAGTGCCTTTGCTTGGACGGTCATCGAGACCACCAACTTTCACGCGACTGTTGCACGCGTCTATTGCATTGCGTCTATTGCATTGCGTCTATTGCTACCCCAGTCCTCACCATCCAGTGTGCGCCGGTGCGGTCGAGCCGCGCACCACGAGTTCCGTCGCGAGTTCGACATGGTGGGACTCGACCTGCTCCCCGGCCGCCAGGCGCAGCGCCGTACGCACCGCGACGGCGCCCATCTCCCGCAGCGGCTGCCGCACGGTGGTCAGGGGCGGCGAGGCCATCCGGGCGATCTGCGTGTCGTCGAAGCCCACGATGCTGAGGTCCTCGGGCACGCGCAGCCCCCGCGCCCTGGCCGCCTCCAGCACGCCCAGCGCGATGTCGTCGCAGCCCGCGAAGATCGCGGTGGGCGCCTCGGGCAGGTCGAGCAGGGCCGCTCCGCCCGCCATGCCGTCGTGGTAGTGGAAGTGCCCGGTCCGCACGTAGCCGGGCAGGACGGGAGCCTCTCCGGCCTCCATGGCGGCACGGTAGCCGTGCAGCCGCGCCTGGTTGCAGGCCGCGGTGGCCGGGCCGCCGAGGTAGGCGACGCGCCGGTGGCCGAGCGCGAGCAGGTGCTCCGTCGCGGCCATGCCACCGGCGAAGTTCGTCGAGCCGACGCTGGTCACGCGGGCCCTCGGCAGGTTGAGCGGGTCGATCACGACCAGGGGCAGCCGTGCCCGGGCCAGGGCGCTGAGCTGTCCGGCGGTCAGCTCGCCGGTGACGGCGACCAACGCCCGCCGCCCGGCCGCGACCAGGTCGCGCGCCCACCCTCCCGTGCGGTCGGCGTTGCGCCGGATGCTCACCACCACGGCCACGTCGAGATCGGCGCCGGCCTGCACCGCGCCCTGGACGATCTCGGTGGAGTACGCGTTGAGGTCGGCGTCGAACTCCACCTCGATCGTGTCGGGCGCCGCCTCACCCCGGCGCTGCGGCGGCGCGACATAGTCGTGCTGCTCCAGCAGCGACAGCACCAGGGAACGGGTCTCCGGCGCGACGTCGCTGCGGCCGTTGAGCACCTTCGACACGGTCGCGACCGACACCCCCGCCGAGGCCGCGACCGTGGCGAGAGTGGCCCGCCTACGACTGGGCGGCATCTGTTCCTCCCTGATCGGGGCCCGCCGCCGGTCGTACCTCCACGGGAGTGACCAGCCGCCGGTCGTGGCCGACGTGGCGCAGCGGGCCGGTCAGCCGTACGCGGCCCCGGCACGGCAGGTCGGACGCGGAGGTGCCCACGAAGACGTCGATGTCCCCGGGCTCGACGATCCGCCGCAGGTCGCGGCCGGTGAAGGCGGTCCTGTCCGCGTGCACGGTGAAGGTCGCCCGCGCGCTCTCGCCGGGCTCGAGCCGCACCCGGGCGAACCCGGCGAGCTGCCGCATCGGCCTGGTCACCTGCGCCAGCACGTCGTGCAGGTAGAGCTGGACGACCTCCTCGCCCGCCCGGCCGCCGGTGTTGCGCACGCCCACCGACACGGTGAACTCCCCGTCGGTGGAGACCTCGGAGTCGCTGATCTCCAGGTCGCCGACCTCGAACGCCGTGTAGGACGCGCCGTAGCCGAACGGGAACAGCGGTGTCGGGTCGAGGTTGCTGATCCCGTGGCTGTCTGAGCCCAGCGGCGGCTGCAGGTAGGTGCCCGGCTGCCCGCCCGGGGTCCGCGGGATCTGCACCGGCAGCTTCCCGCTGGGCTGCACCCGGCCGGACAGGACGCCCGCGATGGCCGCCCCGCCCTCCTCGCCCGGCATGAACGCCTGGACGAGCGCGGCGGCCCCTTCGCGCACCCGCCCCAGCGCGTACGGCCGGCCCGACACCACGACCACCACGACCGGCGTCCCGGTGGCGGCCAGCTCGACCAGCAGGTCCTCCTGCGCCCCCGGCAGCCGCAGGTCCTCGGCGTCGCAGCCCTCGCCCGAGGTGCCCTGCCCGAACAGCCCGGCGAGGTCGCCGACGACGGCCACGCACAGGTCGGACTCGCGGGCGGCCGTGAGCGCGGCGGCGAAGCCGGACCGGTCCTCGTCCCGCCAGTCGCAGCCCCGCTCGTGGACGATCTCGGCGTCCGGCAGCTCGGCCCGCAGCGCGTCGAGCAGGCTGGGCGCCTCCACGCCGAGCCCGAGGTTCGGGTGGCGGGGCAGCACGTGGTTGGGGAAGGCGTAGCAGCCCATGAACGTGCGCGGGTCGTCGGCGCAGGGCCCGACCACGGCCACCCGGCGCGGCCCCTGGCGCCCCTCCCCGAGCAGCGGCAGCGCGTCGCCCGCGTCGAGCAGCACGATCGACCGCTCGGCCAGCTCCCGGGCCAGTGCCCGGTTCGCCGGCGAGTCGAGGTCCACGGTGTCCGCGCCGGCCACCGACCCCTCCGGCGTCCAGTCCGGGTCGAGCAGCCCGAGCTGCACCTTCTGGGTGAGCAGGCGGCGCGCGGCCCGGTCCACCAGTTCCTCGGGCAGCTCGCCCCGCCGCACCCGCTCGACCAGGTGCCGGCCGAAGCCGAGCGTGTCGGGCAGCTCGACGTCGATGCCCGCGGTCAGCGCGAGCACCCCGGCCTCTTCGTGGTCCGCGGCGACCTGGTGCATCTTCGCGAGGAACGCGATCGCCCAGTAGTCCGACACGACGGTGCCGGTGAACCCCCACTCGTCGCGCAGCACCTCGGTCAGCAGCCACGGGTCGGCGGCGGCGGGCACGCCGTCCACGTCGGAGTAGGAGTTCATGACCGAGCGCGCGCCGCCCTCGGCGATGGCGGTCTCGAACGTCGGCAGGATCATGTCCATCAGCTCGCGGCGGCCCATGGGGACCGGGCCGTGGTTGCGGGCCGCCCGCGAGGCGGAGTATCCGGCGAAGTGCTTCAGCGTGGCGATGACCCCGGCCTTCTCCAGGCCGCGCACGTAGGCCGCGCCGAGCGTCGCAACCAGGTACGGGTCCTCGCCCAGGGTCTCCTCGACCCGGCCCCAGCGGTAGTCGCGCACCACGTCCAGCACCGGCGACAGTCCCTGGTGGGCGCCCACGGCCCGCATGTCCCCGCCGATGGCGGCGGCCATCCGCTCCACCAGCTCGGGGTCGAAGGTCGCGCCCCAGGCGATGGCCGCCGGGTAGACGGTCGCGCCGTAGGTGGTGAAACCGGTCAGGCACTCCTCGTGGACCAGGGCCGGGATGCCGAGCCGGGAGTGCTTCACCACCTCGCGCTGGAGCCGCACCACCTCCGCGGCGCCCTCCACCGCCGTCACCGGAGCACTGCCGAACACCCGCGTCAGGTGGCCGAGCCCATGGCGTACGGCCTCCTCGATGGGCACCGTCCCCGAGGCGGCGAACACGTCCTGCATGGGGGCCACGTTGTGCGCGTTGTCGGGCTCAATCTCCTCGGGGGCCTGCATGTCGTTGCCGATCCACCGGCTGCCGAGCTGGCCGACCTTCTCCTCAAGGGTCATCTCGGCGAGGAGGGCCTCGACCCGGTCGGCCACGGGGAGTGCAGGGTCCTGCCACGCCCGGAGCGTCCCGTCCGCCGCGTGCGTCCGATCTGGGGCCGTCATCTGCTCTCCTCAAAAAGGTTTCGAAACATTTCGGCGTCAAGGGCAGTTCTGTCGTCGATATTTCGGCCGACCATGATCACCTGGTGTGACGCCTGTTCGTCGGTACTTTACACACGCCTCACGTGGACCTGGAGAGCTCGTGAGAGCGCTCTTGACAGTCAGGTATCGCAAATCTAGATTGGCGTGCCACGCGGCTTGTGTCGAAATATTTCGAAACGAGCTGACTTCAAGAAGGAGTGGACAGTGGCACCGGGGTGCCGATCCACGTCGCCCCCGCCGCGTCCGAGTACTTTTCAACGAGCCGCGGCCAGCCTCGGCGTTCGACGTACGGAGATCAGCGTGGAGTCCAGGACATCATCCCGCCGCACCTTCCTCACCCTCTCCATGGGCCTCCCCCTCGGTGCCGCGTTGGCGGCCTGCGGCACGTCCGGCCCCGCCCCGTCCGGCGGAGGCACGGGTGGCGGCGCCGCCGGGGGCAGCGGTGGCGGCGGGGGCAAGGCCACCTACTGGTTCCTCCAGGGCCCTCCCGGTGAGGCCCCCCGCACCGCGTCCGTAGAGCGGTTCAACAAGGCCAACCCCAGCGGCCAGATCGCGATCACCACGATCCAGAACGACGCGTACAAGACGAAGATCAAGACGGCGATCGGCGCGAACCAGGCGCCCACCATCATCTGGGGCTGGGGCGGCGGCGGTCTGCGCAGCTACGTGCAGGCCGGCCAGGTCGAGGACCTCACCTCGTGGTTCGGCGAGAACGCCGCCGTGAAGGACCGGCTGTTCCCCGGCGCGTTCGGCGCCGCAACGATCGACGGCAAGATCTACGCGATGCCGTGCGAGACCGTGCAGCCGATCGTCCTGTTCTACAACAAGAAGGTCTTCGAGAAGGTCGGGGCCCAGCCGCCGCAGTCCTACGGCGACATCCTCGACCTGGTGAAGAAGTTCAACGCGGCGGGAATCGCGCCGTTCTCCCTGGCCGGCCAGTCGCGCTGGACGAACATGATGTGGCTGGAGTTCCTCTTCGACCGCATCGGCGGCCCCGAGGTGTTCCAGGCCGTCTTCGACGGCGAGAAGGACGCCTGGAACAACCCCGCCTCCATCGAGGCCCTGACCAAGATGCAGGAGCTCATCAAGGCCAACGCGTTCATCAAGGGCTTCTCCTCGGTCACCGCCGACTCCAACGCCGACCAGGCGCTGCTGTACACCGGCAAGGCCGCGATGATGCTGCACGGCAGCTGGTCGTACGGCATCCAGCAGGCGCAGGGCGGCGACATCGTCCCCAGCGGCGGCCTCGGCTGGATGAACTTCCCGGGGGTCGACGGCGGCAAGGGCGACCCGACCAACACCGTCGGCAACCCCGGCCAGTACCTGTCGATCTCCTCCAAGGCGACGCCCGAGCAGAAGGAGATCGCCAAGAAGTTCTTCGCCACCGGCGTCCTCGACGACCAGGAGCAGAAGGACTGGGTCGGCACCGGTGGCGTGCCGATCGTCAAGGGCTCCGACAAGCTGTTCGCCGGCTCCAAGGACGCCGAGTTCCTGAACTTCATCTACGGCGTCTCCAGCAACGCCAAGGTGTTCGCCCAGTCGTGGGACCAGGCGCTCAGCCCGACCGCGGCCGAGGTGCTGCTGGACAACATCGCCAAGCTGTTCCAGCTGTCGATCTCGCCGCAGCAGTTCGCCACGAACATGAACGCGGTCATCGGCAAGTGAGCATGTCCGCTATCAACGCAAGAAGGACGTCGTCCGCCGTCGCGCCCAAGGCGCGCGGCGGCGGCGTCCTGCCGTGGCTGGCCACGCCGGCGCTGGTGTTCTTCGCCGCCTTCGCGCTGATTCCGCTGATCGGGGTCCTGCTGCTCAGCTTCACGTCCTGGGACACGCTGGGCGAGATCAAGCTGACCGGGTTCGAGAGCTGGCGGGCCGTGCTCAGCGACCCCGGCCTGCCCCACGCGCTGTGGGTGACGTTCCTGATCACGGCGCTCTCCTGGGCGGTCCAGACACCGGCCAGCATCCTGATCGGCGTGTTCCTCGCGGGCCGTCAGCGCTACCGCGAACTGCTCGCGGTGCTGTACTTCATCCCGCTGCTGCTCAGCTCGGCGGCCATCGCGATCACCTTCAAGGCGCTGCTCGACCCGAACTTCGGGCTCGGCGCGGGGCTGCACATCGACCTGCTCAACCAGGACTGGCTCGGCGAGCCCGGCCTCGCCATGGGCGTCGTGATCTTCATCGTCTCCTGGCAGTTCATCCCGTTCCACGCGCTGCTCTACCAGGGCGGCGTACGGCAGATCCCGCGGTCGCTCTACGAGGCCGCGGAGCTGGACGGCGCGGGGCGGGTCCGCATGTTCTTCAACATCACGTTGCCGCAGCTCAAGTACACCGCCATCACGTCCTCGACGCTGATGGTCGTCGGCTCCCTGACCTTCTTCGACCTGATCTTCGTGCTGACCGAGGGCGGTCCCGGCGACGCCACCCGCGCGCTCGCCCTCGACATGTACAAGCGCGGCATCCAGGCCAACCTCATGGGACAGGCCTGCGTGATCGGCGTCATCCTCGTTCTCGTGGGTCTCGCCCTGGCGCTGCTGCTGCGCCGGCTGGGCGGCCGCAACCCCAACACCAGCCAGCTGGAAGGGGCCTGACCGTGACCGCGACCCACACATCGAGGGCGGCCCAGCGCACCGCGGCGCCGGGGGCGCACGGACGCCGCCGGCCGAAAACGACCTCCCAGCGCCCCAACTGGCTGGCCGGGCTGATGGGCTGGCTGTGGCTGGCGGTGGTGATCATCCCGATCTACTGGATCGTGATCACCAGCTTCAAGACGCAGTCCAACTACTACGTCACCAACCCGCTGGTGCCGCCCAGCGATCCGACGCTGGACAACTACCGGCTCGTGCTCGACCTGGACTTCCCGCTGTACTTCCTGAACAGCCTCCTCGTCGCCATCGGCACGGTGATCCCGTCGGTCCTGTTCGCGTTCATGGCGGCGTACGCGATCGTCCGGAGCGGAGGCGCCAGCCGCTTCCTCCGCGGGGTGAACTCGCTGTTCCTCATGGGCCTGGCCATCCCGCTGCAGGCGACGGTCATCCCGGTCTACCTGCTGATCATCAAGCTGCACCTCTACGACTCGCTGACGGCGCTGATCCTGCCGTCGGTCGCCTTCGCGATCCCGCTGTCGGTGCTGGTGCTGGCCAACTTCATCAGGGACGTGCCGAAGGAACTGTTCGAGTCGATGCGGATGGACGGCGCCACCGAGTGGAAGACTCTGTGGGGCCTGACCTTCCCGCTCACGCGACCGGCCGTGGTGACGGTGTCGATCTACAACGCGCTGCAGGTCTGGAACGGGTTCCTGCTGCCGCTGATCCTCACCCAGAGCCCCGACAAGCGCACGCTTCCGCTCGCGCTCGCGGCGTTCCAGGGCGGACCGTACGGCGTGAACGTGCCCGCCGTGCTGGCCTCCGTCGTGCTGACCATCCTGCCCATGCTGATCCTCTACACGGTCGGCCGCCGTCAGCTGCTCAGCGGCCTGACCGCCGGTTTCGGCAAGTAGACCGAGGGTTTCACGCTCCACCAGTGATAGGCGCAACTATCAAAGTTGCGCCTATCACTTTGGCCGCCCTTCCTGGCGAGGGCGGCGATTCGGGTCTTGTACGGCCGTCCTTCCGGGGCTACGCTCGCGCCAAAACTATTAGGAAACTTTCCTAAGAAAGGGAAGGCCACGCGACCGGCCGTCGTGTCACCCGACGCCTCCTCGCGGACGCCGATCGGCACCCCGGAAGGACGGCATTGATGAAGAAACGGCTGCTCAGCGCGTTGTTACTCACGCTGGGCCTCTGTCTGGCAGGGGTCGGGGCCGGCCCCGCCCCCGCGTCGGCGGCGTCCAGCGCGGTGCTCGCGTACGCGGCCTGGGCGCCCTACACCTCTTACGCCACAGGGACGCGGGTGACCTACAACGGCACCGACTACGAGTGCATCCAGGGGCACACGTCGCTGCCGGGATGGGAGCCGCCCAACGTCCCGGCGCTGTGGAAGGCGGTCGGCACCAGTAGCGGCGACACCACGGCCCCGTCAGTCCCGGCCGGACTGCGGGTGACGGGCACCACGTCGAGCAGCGTGTCGCTCGCGTGGAACGCCTCCACCGACGACGTCGGCGTGACCGGCTACCAGGTCTACCGCGGCTCGCAGCTCGTCACCACCGTGACGGGGACGACGTACACCGACGGCGGCCTGGCCTCGGGCACCACGTACAGCTACACGGTCAGGGCACGGGACGCGGCGGGCAACGTGTCGGCGGCGAGCGCCGCCGTCTCGGCCACGACCGGCGCGGGCACCGGCACGCCGGGGCAGCCGGGCGCCCCCACGGTGACCGGCGGCACCGACACGTCGATCTCGCTGTCGTGGGCCGCCTCAAGCGGCACCGTCACCGGCTACCGCGTCTACGAGGGCACGACCCAGCGGGCCCAGGTCACCGGCACCACCGCGACGATCGGGTCGCTCGGCGCCTGCACCACCCACACCTACACCGTCAGGGCGTACAACTCCGCGGGCGAGTCGGCGGCGAGCGCCGCCGTCACCGGCACGACCACCGGATGCTCCTCCGGCGGTGGGCTGCCCAAGCACATCCTCACCGGCTACTGGCACAACTTCGTCAACCCCGCCGTCGAGCTCAAGCTGTCACAGGTGCCGCAGGACTACGACGTGGTCGCGATCGCGTTCGGAGAGGCGACCACCACGCCGGGCCAGGTGACGTTCGCCCTCGACTCCGGCCTGTCCACCGCCCTCGGCGGATACACCGAGGCCCAGTTCAAGGCCGACGTGCAGGCGCTCAGGCAGCGCGGTCAGAAGGTCATCCTCAGCGTCGGCGGCGAGGCGGGCCACGTGCAGGTGGCGAGTTCCGGCGCGGCCACGGCCTTCGCGAACTCGGTCTACTCGATCATGCAGACCTACGGGTTCGACGGCGTCGACATCGACCTGGAGAACGGCCTCAACGCCACCTACATGGCCCAGGCGCTGCGCGAGCTGCGGGCGAAGGCAGGCTCCGGACTGATCATCATGATGGCCCCGCAGACCATCGACATGCAGTCGACCGGCATGGAGTACTTCAAGCTCGCGCTGAGCGTCAAGGACATCCTCACCGTCGTCAACATGCAGTACTACAACTCCGGCGCGATGCTCGGCTGCGACCAGAAGGTCTACAGCCAGGGGTCGGTGGACTTCATGACCGCGCTGGCCTGCATCCAGCTGCAGAACGGCCTGCGTCCCGACCAGGTCGCGCTCGGCCTGCCGGCCGGTCCCGGCGCGGCCGGCGGCGGCGTCGTCTCCCCCGGCACGGTCACCAACGCCCTGAACTGCCTGGCGCGGCGCACCAACTGCGGGTCGTTCGTCCCCTCGCAGGCCTACCCCGACATCCGGGGCGCGATGACCTGGTCGATCAACTGGGACGCCGCGAACAACTGGAGCTTCTCCAGGACCGTCAAGCCCTTCCTCGCGACCCTGCCATGAGCCGCTGGACGCCCCGCACTCGGGGGTGCGGGGCGTCCGGTCGAAGCGTCAGGCGTAGAGGAACCAGAAGTTGCCGCCGCCGGTTCCCCATTCGCAGCGGAAGGAGGTCCACCAACCCCATTGGATGCCGAGGTTGCCGCCGTTGTAACAGTCCGACTGGTAGTAGTAGGCGTACCGGATGCTGTCCGCGTGTGCCGGCGCCGTCGCGACGGACACCAGGCCGGCGGCCAGGACGGCGGAGACGAGTAGAGCCCGTACCGTACGCATGCGATCCTCCCGGGATAGACGCCCACAGGGTGAGCGGCACCCGCACTATCGCATCGCTGATCAAGGGCGGCCAGGGAGCGCCGGAGGGCACCGTTTCGACCTGCCCGGCCGCCGGGGCGGCGCTGAAAGATTCACGAACTCCTGATCACAGGGCCACGGTGCGGAATCCGGCGTTGGCCATGGAGGAGTCGGGGGTGTTCGACGACCGTGCCGAGTTGCGGTAGCGGTTGCAGTAGGAGTCGTGGCACAGGAACGAGCCGCCGCGCAGCACCCGGGCCCTGCCGCGCAGCGGACCGCGCGGGTTGTCCGAGGGCGAGTAGACGTAGTAGTCGGGCGCGTACCAGTCCGCGCACCACTCCCAGACGTTCCCCACCGTCTGCCACAGCCCGTACGCGTTGGGCGCGAACGTACGAACCGGGGCGGTCGTGAGGTAACCGTCGTCCAGGGTGTTCTCCGTGGGGAAGACGCCCTGCCAGATGTTGACCCGCCACTCGTCGCCGGAAAGGTCACCGTGCAGGTCGTCTCCCCAGGGGTAGCGGGCGCCGTCGAGGCCGCCCCGGGAGGCGTACTCCCACTCGGCCTCTGTGGGCAGCCGCCGGCCCGCCCACGAGCAGTACGCCATCGCGTCGTTCCAGCTCACGTGGACCACCGGGTGGTCGGGCTCGGCCTGCGACAGCCGCCCGGCGGGGTGGCGCCAGTCGGCGCCGCGCACGCCCACCCACCAGGGGGTGCCGGGCACGGGCCCCATCACGTCGTCGGGGTGGGCGCGCATCGCCAGGTGGAAGACGGCGGAGAAGCCGTACTCCTCCGCCTCGGTGCGGTAACCGGTCGCCTCGGCGAAGACGGCGAAGTCCGCGACCGTCACCGTCGTGGCGTCGATCGAGAACGGCGCCACGGTGACCGCGTGCACAGGCCCCTCGCCGTCGCCGGGGTTGCCGTCGCCGGTGGCGTCGCCCATCCGGAACTCGCCGCCGGGCAGGCGCGCCTGCTCGATCCCGTGCCGGCCCCCCGCGGTGAAACGAACCGGCTCACGGGGCTGTCCCGGCGTGGCGGGCGTGCAGCAGCTCCCCGACATGGTCAGATTCCTTCCGGCACCGGCTGGCTCGGGTGCGGCTCGTCGCCGAGGGCCGCCTGCGCGTGCCACATGCGGATCTTCATCTCCTCGCGGACCTCGCGGTAGGCCGGGTCGTCGTAGACGTTGCGCAGTTCCTCCGGGTCGGCCTCCAGGTCGTACAGCTCCCACTCGCCCGGGTAGGTGAACGCGCCCGTGCCGGGGATGCCCATGCCGTCGTTGTAGAAATAAATGATCTTGTAGCGGGACGTACGGTAGCCGTAGTGGGCCGGCGCCTTGTGGAAGACGTCGTCGTGCTCCCAGTAGCGGTAGTACATGCCCTCCGCGGGCGGCGGGCCCGGCTCGCCGGTCAGGTCGGCGAGGAAGCTGCGGCCCTGCATCCGGGGGTGGTGCGCCACCCCGGCCGCGTCCAGCACGGTCTGCGCGAAGTCGACGTTCGTGACGATCCCGGTGTGCACCCGGCCGCCCGGGATGCGCCGCGGATAGCTCAGCACGAGCGGCATCCGCAGCGACTCCTCGTACATGAACCGCTTGTCGAACCATCCGTGGTCGCCAAGGAAGAAGCCCTGGTCGGAGCAGTACATCAGCAGCGTGTCGTCGAGGTCGCCGCGCTCGCGCAGCCAGTCGACCACCCGGCCGACGTTGTCGTCCACCGACGCGACGACGGCCAGGTAGTCCTCCATGTAGCGCTGGTACTTCCACAGCGCCAGTTCCTCGTACGACAGCCCCTCAGGCGGGTCCTGCTTGAGGTCCTCGGCGTTGAGGTGCTCGGCGATCCGCATGGCGGCCCGCCGGGCCGACGACGAGCGCGTCGCGTAGTCGTCGTCGAACGTCGCGGGCACCGGGATGGGGTCGGTGTACATCCCCGCGTGCTTGTCGTCCGGCTCCCACGGGCGGTGCGGCGCCTTGTGGTAGATCAGCAGGCAGTAGGGATCGTCGCCGTCGAGCGAGTCGGCCCAGCTCAGCGCCATGTCCGTGATGAGGTCGGTGGCGTAGCCGGGGACGGTGCGCAGGCCCTCCTCCGACAGGAACGACGGATCGAAGTACTCCCCCTGCTCGATCAGCACGTCCCAGTAGTCGAACCCCTGGGGGTTGTGCCCCGGGCCGTCCCCCATGTGCCACTTGCCGACGATCGCGGTGCGATATCCGGCCGCCTTCAACTGGCTCACGAACGTCGGCTGCGCCGCGTCGATCGGCGTGACCAGCGTCGAGACGCCGTTCACGTGCGAGTAGGTCCCGGTCAGGATGCTGGCCCGGCTCGGCGAGCACAGCGCGTTGGTGGCGAAGCAGTTGTCGAACCGGACGCCGAGGTCCGCGATCTCGTCGATCCGCGGCGTCCGGTTGACGACCGAGCCGTACGCGCTGACCGCGTGCGACGCGTGGTCGTCGGTCAGGATCATGACGATGTTGGGACGCCTGCTCACGTGTAGGTCGCCTCGTCCAGCCCGCTCAGGGTGGGGTCGTAGGAGACGTCGCCGACGTCGTACATCGAGGTCATCCAGTGGTAGAAGTTGTCGCCCCGGTCGCGCAGCACCTGGTAGAGCCGCCGCATCAGCCGTCCGCGCACCTCCGCCATCTCGGGATGGTCGTAGACGTTGAGCAGTTCGTCCGGGTCGGTGAGCAGGTCGTACAGCTCGTTGGTCGAGTCGGGGTTGACGACCAGCTTGTAGCGGTCCGTCCTGATCATCCGCTGCGGGTACGGGAAGTGGTGCCCGTGGAACTCGCAGACGATGTCCTGCTCCCACGGCACCTCGTGGGTGGAGGCGAGCGGGACGAGGCTGCGCGAGTCGACCGCGGGGGCGGGGTCGATCCCGGCCAGCTCCAGGATGGTCGCCGTGCAGTCCAGCAGGCTGACGAACTCCGTACGGACGACCCCGGGCTCCTGGCCGGGGATCCGCAGCAGGCCGGGCGTGCGGTAGATGTCCTCGTACATCGCCGGGCCCTTGTCGTGCAGCCGGTGGGCCCCGGTGAACTCGCCGTGGTCGCAGGTGAAGAACACGGCCGTGTCGTCGTTCAGGCCGAGGCGCCGCATGGCGTCCATGACCCGGCCGATCTCCATGTCGATGAGCGCGACGTAGCCCCAGTAGACCGCGATGAGCTTGCGCGTCACCTCCAGCGGCATGGTGTCGAACGTCCAGTGCGCGCTGTAGTTGGCCTGCACCGGCGGCTTGCCGGCGAAGGTCTCGGCGATCGACTTGGGCAGCTCGACCAGCTCGGGGTCGAACATGTCGAAGTACTCGTCCGGCACGATGTACGGCAGGTGCGGGCCGAAGAAGTTGAGCTGCAGGAAGAACGGCTTCGGGTCTGCGGCGTACCGCTCCAGCATCTCGATCGCCCGGGTGGCGAGGTAGTGCTCGAACGTCGCCTCGACCGGCTGGCGCAGCCGCGCGGCGAGCAGGTTGCCCGGCCCGCCGTTCGGCAGCGTCCCGCGGATCCGGTCGTGGATCTCGTAGGGCGGCAGGTCGTTGGCCTTGAGATAGTCCAGGTAGTCGGGGTGGTCCACCGGGTTGTGCCACCCCGGCAGGTCCGGCCCGTCGAACCCGAAGTCGGCCGCCCGCCGGTGGTGCCCGACGTGCCACTTGCCGATGAGCCCGCAGTTGTACCCGGCGTCCCGGAGGGCCGTGGAGAAGGCCCACTGGTCGTCGGGCAGGTCCTCGATGTAGCCGACGTTCCTCTCGTGGTTGGCGAGCAGCTTGTGCCGGAACGGCGCCTGCCCGGTGAGCAGGCTCGCCCGCGCCGGGGTGCAGATCGCGGTGGGCGTGTACCAGCGGTCGAACCGTGTCCCGGTCCGGGCCAGCTCGTCCAGCACCGGGGTCGCGGCGAGACGGTTGCCGTACGCCCCCAGGGTGTCGGCCCGGTGCTGGTCGGTCATCAGGAACAGGACGTTCACTTGGCCGCGCCCGTGAACAGATCGCCGGTGTAGTACGTCTTCGGGTCCACGGCCGAGGGCAGCTTGCCCGCGCCGACGAAGTAGTCACCCATCCCGCTCAGCCACTTCTCGATCGTCCCGTCCTTGGTGTAGCCGTCCAGGTCGGAGAGCGACAGCACCTTCGAGTTGGCGGCGTCGGCCTTGACCTGGTCGGCCGGCAGCTTCAGCATCTCGGCGGTCGCGGCCACGGTCTCGTCGAGGTGCTCGCTGCGGTACTGGATGGCGTCGCGCAGCACGCCGATGACCTTCTCGGTCTTGTCCTTCTCCTTGGCGACGACGTCGTTGCCCGCGACGAACGCGGTCGGGAACGACACGGTGTCGGCGAAGTCCTCGTTCTTGGCCAGCTCGACCAGGTCGGGGACGCTCTTCTTGATCGTGGCGATGGCCGGATACCAGAAGCCGGCCGCGTCGATCTGCTTGGAGGTGAACGCCGACACGATGGTGGACGCGTCCATCGGGACGATCTTCACGTCGTCCTTGGTCAGCCCGGCCTTCTTCAGCGCGAGGGTGAGGATCATGTCGCCGGAGGTGCCCTCGGGCACGCCGATCGTCTTGCCCTTCAGGCCCGCCAGGGACGTGATGCCGGCCTGGGCGATGACGCGGTCGGCGTTGCCGAGCGTGTTCAGCGCGACGACCTTGGCCTTGCCGGAGGCGGGCAGCCACATGGCGCCGGGGCCGATGTAGCCGAAGTCGAGGTCGCCGGTGCCCAGCGCCTGGATCTGCAGCGGGCCGTTGGTGAACACGCTGACCTTGGCGTCGAGGCCGTGCTTCTTCCACAGGCCCTGCTTGTCGGCCACGGCGAGCAGGCTCGCGCCGTTGAAGTCGGCGATGTAGCCGAAGTCCACGTGGGTGGTGCCGCCGTCCGCGCCGCCCGCGGCACCGGAGTCGTCCGATCCGCAGGCCGCCGCCGACAGTGCCACGACGACCGCCGCGGCGGCCAGGAGTGTCTTCTTCATTTCGCGGGCTCCTTGATCTGCCGCTGGTGGTACACCGCGTGCCAGACGCGGTTGCGCAGGGCCCCGAACTCGGGGCTCAGCCTCATGTCCTCGTCGCGCGGGTAGGGGAGGTCGACGTCGATGATCTCGGCGATGCGGCCCGGCCTGGCGGCCATGACGACCACCCGGTTGGCGAGGAACACCGCCTCGTCGACGTCGTGGGTGATGAACATGACCGTCCGCCGTTCCTTGCTCCAGGTCTCCAGGAGCTGCTCCTGGAGCCGCACCCGGGTCAGCGCGTCCAGGGCGCCGAAGGGCTCGTCCATGAGCAGGATCGACGGGTTCACCGCGTACGCGCGGGCGATGGCGCACCGCTGCTTCATGCCGCCCGACAGCGTCTTGGGCAGCGCGTCGGCGAACTGCTCAAGGCCGACCAGGCGGATGAAGTGCTCGGCCCGCTCCCGCCGCTCCCCCTTGGGGACCTTCGCGGTGCGCATGCCGAACTCGACGTTCTCGCGGACGGTCAGCCACGGGAACAACGCGTACTGCTGGAAGATGACGCCGCGCTCGGGGCCGGGGCCGGTGACGGGCTTGCCGTCCACCAGCGCGGTGCCGCCGGTGGGCTGCTCCAGCCCGGCGAGGATGTTGAGCAGCGTGCTCTTGCCGCAGCCGGAGGGGCCGACCACGGTCACGAACTCGTTGTCGGCGATGTCGAGCGAGACGCCGCCGAGCGCGACGAACGGCTCCTTCCCCACCGGGAAGACCTTCTGGACGTCGCGTACGGAGATCTTGGGAGTGCTCATCGGTTCTCCTGCCAGGCCGTCAGCTTGTTGCCGGCGATCATGAGCAGCCGGTCCATGATCAGGCCGAGGACCCCGATCGCGATGATGCCGACGAAGATCGTCGGGAGGTCGTAGTAGAGCTGCGCGCTCTGCATCCGGTGACCGAGCCCGGCCTGGGCGGCCAGGAGTTCGGCGGCCACCAGCGTCCCCCAGGCCGAGCCGAGCCCGACCCGCATGCCCACGAGGATGAACGGCGTCGAGGCCGGCACCACCACGCGGCCGAAGATGGTCCCGTCGCTCGCGCCGAGCACCCGCGCGGCGTTGATGAGCGTCTTGTCCACGTTCACCACGCCCTGGTAGGTGGAGATGACGCAGGACAGGAACGCCGCGAGGAAGATGACGAAGATCTTCGGGCTCTCCCCGATGCCCATCAGGACGAGCACCAGGGGCAGCATCGCCAGCGGCGGGATGGTGCGGAAGAACTGGATCCACGGCTCGAACAGGCCGCGGGCCACCGTGTACCACCCCATGACGAAGCCGACGATCACCGCCGCGACCGAGCCGAGGGCGAACCCGGCCAGCACACGCCCGAGTGAGGCGCCGACGTCGGTGGCGAGCGTGCCGTCCTGGATCATCTTCCAGGCGGCCGAGACGACCTCGGCCGGAGTGGGGAACTGGAGCCCGGCCAGGGACAGCCCCCACCAGATCGCGATTCCGGCCACGATCGAGATGATGTTGAGGACCAGGAAGGTCCGGTTCTTGCGCGGCCGGGCGGGGGCGTTGTCGGCCCTCGTGGCGCCCGCACTGGTCACGGCCACTATCGGCCTCCGTCCGTCGTGACGTTCGCTTCGTATCCGGCGAGCAGGGGGGACTCGTGGAACAGGGCCGCGATGGCCCCGCGCGCCCCGCCGTCGTCCGAGAGCAGGGCGGGGCGGATCACGGGCGCCGAGTCGGCGCGCCATGACAGCTCGTAGGTGACGGTGTCCGCGACCTGGCGCAGCAGGGCCGGAGCGACCTGGATGATCTCGCCGCCGAGCACGATCTCGTCCGGATTGAGTGTCATGGCCGCCGTGCCGAGCACGCGGCCGACCACCATGCCCGCCTCGCGGAGCACCTGGTCCACGGTCGGGTGGGCGATCTCCACCGCGGCCTTCAGGTCGTCCAGCGTGTCCACGGGCACACCGAGCTCGCGGCACCGCCCGAGGATCGCCGGGACCGACGCGACGGTCTCCACGCACCCGTTCTTGCCGCAGCGGCACCGCGCGCCGCCGGGGACGGCGGTCACATGGCCGAGCTCCCCCGCGTACCCGTTGGAGCCCTTGACGAGCTGTCCGCCCACCACGAGACCCCCGCCGACGCCGTCGGACAGGCGCAGGTAGATGAGGTCGCGTACGGAGTCGGACTGGGCGTGCAGGGCCTCGGCCAGCCCGGCGAAGCGCACGTTGTTGTCGACGATCACGCCGGCGTGGAAGCGGGTGGCGAACACCTCGGCCACGCCGTCGGCGCTCGATCGGTCGCCCCAGCCCGGCACGCCGATGGCGATCGCCTGGAGCGCCCCGTAGTGGACGCCGGTCTCGGCGCTCAGCCGGTCGATCAGCGCGAGCCCGGCGTCGAGACGCTCGGGCCACTGTGCCGACTCCTCGTAGCGGGCGGTCCCGGACGCGATGATGTCGTGCGCGGCGTCGGCCACCAGGACGTTCACGCGGCGGTGGCCGAAGTCGACGCCCATGTACTGCCCGGAGGCCGGGTCCAGCGCGAGCCGCTCGGCCGGCCGGCCGCTGCCCACGCGCTCCACGGCGTCGGTGTCGACGACGCGGATGGCACCGCGGCCGAGGAGATCACTGGTGATCTCGGAGACCGTGGTGCGTGACAGGCCGACCCGGGCCGCGATCTCGTTACGGCTCTGCGCGCCGTTCTGACGGAGCACGCGCAACACCCGCTCCTCATGGGAGCGGCGCACGAGGGCATGCACGCCGTTGGGGGTCGTTGACACGCTGGAAACCTAAGGTTCGTCTGTTTTTTACGTCAACCATCCGACAAAAAGATTCGATAAATATGTCCGGGATCTTGACGAAAACCTCTGACCAGCACGGACACCTCCCCGACAAGCTCCCAGGCATCCTGCCGCATCCGCCGGGGGCCACTGAGGCCCCTGGGACACAGGATTCTGACGGCGTCTCGACGGAAAAATTTCGCCTGTCTACGGTGCTCGCCGTGAGACAACTGGTGATCGGAGCCTTACTCCTCGCGTCCTCCGTGGCCCCGGCGACGCTGCCCGCCCAGGCATCGACAGCGCAGGCATCGACTGCGCAGGCGGTGTCCGGCCCCACCTACACCAACCCGGTGAGCGCCGGGGCGGTGCAGACCTTCCCCGACCCCACGATGATCCGCGGCAAAGACGGCCTCTGGTACGCCTACGGCACCACGAACCCGATCGACGGGAAGAACGAGCACATCCTGCCGATGCTCACCTCCCCCGACATGGTGCACTGGACGTACGCGGGAGACGTCTACACCGGAGCCGACCACCCCTCGTGGTGGCCGAACGGCACGCGTCCCTGGGCGCCGGACATCCGGTACGTGAACGGGACCTACCACCTGACGTACGCGCTCTCCACGGGCGGCGTGGCGCTCGCGACCAGCCCGCACCCGACCGGGCCCTGGACCGATCACGGCCTGATCGTTCCGGCGGGCGGCAGCGGCTGCCCGACCGGCAACATCGACCAGGCCATGTACACCGACGTGAACGGTGACAACTACCTCTACTGGGGCAGCTACGACACGATCTGCGGCGCGAAGATGAACGCCGAGGCGACCGAGGTCACCGGCCCGGTCACGCAGATCGCCCGCGGGCGCCGCATGGAGGGCGGCTTCGTCGTCCGGCGCGACGGCAAGTACTACCTGTTCTACTCCGACGCCGGGTGCTGCGACGGCGCGTTCAGCGGCTACACCGTCAAGGTCGGCCGCTCCGACAGCCCGCTCGGGCCGTTCACCACCCCGACCGGCGTCAACCTGATGGACCTGACCAGCAAGGACGGCATCGTCCTCGCGGCCAACGGCAACGGCTGGGTCGGCCCGGGCCACAACGCCATCCAGACCGACCTCAGCGGGCAGGACTGGCTGGTCTACCACGCGATCCCCTCGTCGGCCCCCGAGTTCGGGCAGGCCACGACGACCTGGGGCACGACCATCAGCAACCTGGCCCGCCGGCCGCTGATGATCGACCGGCTCGACTGGATCGACGGCTGGCCGGTCGTACGGGCCGGGGCCGGGCCGTCCACCGGCGAGCAGCCGGCGCCGGTCACCACCTGGACCGTGGGCGGCACGTTCAACGAGGGCAAGGACGGGTGGACCGGGCCGTGGAAGCTCGCCTCCGACCCCGACTCGCTCGGCTACCTCACCGGCAAGGGCGTGACCAGCGAGCTCAGCGACGACACGGTCGAGGGCGACGTGCGGGTGGAGGCCGACCTGCGCCTCGGCGAGGGCGGCACCGCCGCCGGGCTCTTCGTGACCCGCGAGAACGGCGCGAGGAACATCACCGCGTGGCTCGACCGGGAACAGGGCGCGCTCGTGGTGACGGTCAAGGTGAACGGGAAGACGACGACCGTCTCCAGCCCGCTGCCGGCCTCGTTCGACTACGGCTCCTGGCACAACGTCGCCGCCGAGCGGCGCGGGAACGCCCTGGCCGTGTCGGTGTCGGCCGACCGGCTCGGGGACCCGCTCGCGACGGTCTCCACGACGCTGCCCGACGGCGCGCCCACCTCCGGCGCCATCGGCGTGACCACGCGCGGCGCCGCCGACGCCGACAACGTGGGCGCCGCTCCGCTGTACCAGCCGGTGACCGAGCGGGTGCCCGACCCCGTCCTGGGCAAGCAGCTCACGGCGTACTCCGACGAGTTCGACGGCACCGGCTCGCCCACCGGCTGGACCAAGGTCCGCAACCCGTCGGCCACCCTGTCGAACGGCTCCCTGGTCTGGCCGACGCAGAACGCCGAGCTGTACCTGGGCAACAACACCGCGTCGATCCTGCTCCGCGACGCGCCGCAGGGCGACTTCGCCGTGGAGACGAAGCTCACCTTCAACGGCACGAAGGGCAACCAGCAGGCCGGTCTGCTGCTGTACGAGAACGACGACCGGTGGCTGAAGCTGACCCACTCGATCCTGCCGCTGAACAACGGCGGCGGCGCGGTGCTCCACCAGACCGAGTTCGGCAAGGAGGGCCCGCGTCCGGGCACCACCCCGCCCACCGCGGTCGCCAACGCGCCCATGTTCGGCGGCCCGGCCGCGGAGACCACCTGGCTGCGGCTCGTCTACCACTACGACCAGGAGAACGGCGAGCACGACGTCCGGATGGCGTCGAGCACCGACGGCACCCACTGGATCTGGGGCGGCACCTGGTCGCTCCCGCGCACCGGTCCGGTGAAGATCGGCCTGATCTCGATGAACACGGCGGGCGCCACCGTGACGTTCGACTACCTGCGGACGTACGAGGTGACCAGCCGATAACCGGCGACCGGCCGCCCCTTCACCCAAGGGGCGGCCGCTCGACGAGCGGGGAATGATCCGGTCCGGTTTCCGCCGGGGCCGGGGCGCGGGCCCGCGGGCGGGGTAGAGGCACTTCGATGCCGATCATCCACCACACCCTCACGGGATTCCCTGGCGCCCTTCCGCGACGGCCCGCGCCGGCACCGGTCGCACTGTCCCTGGCACTGGCCCTGGCCCTGTCCCTGGCACTGGCCCTGGCCCTGTCCCTGGTGGCGCCGACGGCCGCGGGCGCGGCGGCGGCCGGTGACGGCAACGGGAACCGCTCCGCCGTACGCGTGGGCAACGGCTCGGCCAACCGCAACCTGGTGGCGATGGGCAGCACGCACCTGCGCGGCGCCCTTCACCAGTTCTCGGCGGGAGTGGGCGGGCTCAGCAGCGTGCAGGGCGGGCTGTGCAGGCCGCGCGGCCGGCTCTGCGCGCTGTCGCAGAACATCCGCGCCCGCGGCCCGTCGGGCGACGGCACCGGGCGTGGGCGGTGAACCGCTGATGCGCCGCGGTCTCGCCCTGACGGCGGTCACGATCGCGACGGCGGTGCTCGCCGCGTCGCCGCCTGCCGCCGCGCATGCGGGGGTGACCCGTGCGGCCGGGAACGGCGACCGCAACGGCAACAGCGCCGCCGTCCGCCTCGGCAACGGGATTCGCAACGTCAGCCAGCTGACGGTGGGCAGCGCGCGGAGCGGGACCGGCATCCAGCAGAGGACGGTCGGCGTCGGCGGCCTGGCCAACGCGCAGAGCATCGTCTGCCGCCGGTCGTCCCGCCTCTGCGACCTGACGCAGCGGGTGCGGGCGTCGGACCGGCAGAACGACGTGGTCCGCCTTGCGGAGGCGCGAACCCGCCGGGACACCGGGTCGGCGTCCAGGCGCCGGACGTCTACGGCCAGCCCGCGCCGGGCACCGTGACCTCGGTCGAGAGCACCCGCCCGGTCCCGGGTGGCACCATCACGGGCATGCGCCACTCGGCCGCCACGATGAACAGCGTCTTCCCGTCCTGGCCGCCGAGCGTGCAGGCGAAGCATCCCCGGTCGACTTCGACGGTCTGGAGGACCTCACCGCCCTCCCGGATCCGCACGCAGCGCTTGTTGCCGACGTCGGCGTACCAGACCGCGCCCTCCGCGTCGACGCAGATGCCGTCGGGGTGGTCCTCGCCGGTCTCGGCCCAGACCCGGCGACCGGACAGGCCGCCGTCCGCCTCGATGTCGAAGGCGATGAGCCTGTTGCCGTACGAGTCGGCGACGATCAGCGTCGAGTTGTCCGGCGTCACGGCCATGCCGTTGGGGAAGGCGATATCGTCCGCCACTTGGCGTGCCGAACCGTCGGGGCCGACGTGCACGACGTATCCGGGGGCGAACGCCTCACCGGTGGCCATGTCGAAACCGATGCGGTTGACGTAGATGTTGCCGCGACCGTCGATGACGATGTCGTTCCAGCTGCGCCCGAGACCGGTGAGGTCGGCCAGGGTCGCCAGCGAGCCGTCGGGTTCCAGCCGTTGCAGCAACCCCCGCGCGGAGTCGACGATCACCAGCCGTCCGTCGGCCTGCCAGGCCGTGCAGAGCGGAAGCGAGTCCACCCGGGCCACCACTTCGTGCGTGCCGTCCAGGTCGAGCGCGATCACCTCGTGCGCCGTCCAGTCGGAGAAGTACAGGCGGCCGTCGTGCCAGCGTGGCGACTCGACCAGCCCGAGACCGGTGAGCCACGTGCGCACGTCCGTCATCGAAGGCTCCCATCGCCGCGTCGAGTGGACAGTACGCGGCCGCTACGACAATTTCCGCGTGCTTCTCACCGGCGAGGGATCGGAGCACAACGGAGATCGTTCCGTTGGGAGGTCCTAATCCTCGTTCAGCGGCCGTGACGAGCACGCCGCCCGGGGGTAGATGCCCGGCAGGTCCGTGCGAACGGATCTCCTTTGCGGACGACAGGGAAGGCGCGGGAGAACATGGCTCGTCACAGTGCTCGTCACAGGGCTCACAACAGGGGGCGGCACGCGCTCACCGGCCCGGCGGCGCGACTGCTGGCGCTGGCCGCGCTGGCGTTCACGAGCGCCGGCCTCGCGCTCTCCCCCGCGAGCGCGGACGCGGCGACGAGCCGGGGATGGGGCGGAGGCGACGGAAACGGCGCCAACTCCAGGTATGTGATCAACAACGGCCAGAACAACCTGAACTCCCTGCTCGTCGGCAGCCAGCGGAACACGACGGGCGCTCAGCAGGTCATCACGGGCGTGGACGCGTCGGTGAACACGCAGGCCGCCAACTGCCTGCGCCGGCCCGGCTGCAGGGGCTCCCAGCATCTCCGGGGCCGCAACCAGAGCTCCCCCAGGACGAGCGGCACTGTGATCAACGGACGCTGACGTGCCGTAAAACGGCCGAGAACATGGTGGGGACACGCGCGCCTGGGAACATCGGCCGGACCCCGGCGGAGGCTACGGTGTGACCAGGCTTCGAATGGGCGGGCGGACGGGCGGTGGCGGATGCTTCATTCATGCGGCGCATCTCGGCGTGTCCCGCTGTTCGCCGTCGTCCTCGTCGCGGCCGCCGCCGCGCAGGTCCTCCTCACCGCTCCCGCGAACGCGCGGGCCGGGCGGGGGGACGGAGACGGCCCGGCCTCCGTCGGCAACGGCACCCGCAACCGGAACATCGTCTATCTGGACAGCCCCACGCGCAATCGCGGTCACCAGCACACCGCGGCCAGCACCGCGGGCGGGGCGACCAGCGTGGCGGACGGTTTCTGCCGCCGGGCCAGGAACTGCGACATCAGGCAGAACATCGCGGTCGCCGTCGCCGCGCCCCTGTAGCCCCTCTCACCTGCTCCGCTCAGTCACCCAGCGCGCGTACGGCGTCTTCGGGGCTGTCGTAGAAGGAGAGCAGCCGGTCGAGACCCATGATCTGGAAGACGCGGGCGATGTCGGCGTCCAGGCCGGCCAGGAGCAGGGCGGCGCCCGCGTCGGCGGCGCGCTGGTGGGCCGCGACCAGTGTGGCGATGCCGGTGGAGTCGCAGAAGGTCAGGCCGGACAGGTCGATCACCAGGCCGGCGTCCGGGCCGAACTTCACCTCCTCCAGGGCCGCCCGTAGGCGTGGAGTCGTGTGATGATCCAGGTCACCGGCCACCACCAGCAGGTGCGGCCCGGAGGTGTGCGGCTGGAGGCTGACGGTCAGACCGTTGTCATGCTGCACCGAGACTCCCGGAGGACGGCGTTCGAGTGGCGGGCGGGACGGACAGGGCGAGGATCGCGGTGTCGTCTGACACCCCCTTGCCCAAGGCCGTGATCAGGTCGTGGACGGTGGCAAGGAGGGCGTCGGCGCTCGTGGGCCTGGCGGCGGCGAGATACGCGGTCAGTCCGTCTTCGTCGAGCATCGAGCCGGACGGCGTCCGCGCCTCGGTGAGGCCGTCGGTGTAGAGCAGCAGGGCGTCACCGGCGTTCAGACGCGCGCTCACCTGGGCGAAGTGGGGATCGCGCAGGATGCCGATCAGCTGGCCGCCGGCCGGGTGGATGGGCTCGACGGCGCCGTTCGCCCGCACCGCCAGCGCCGGGGGATGGCCCCCGGTGGCGAGCGTGACGCCGAACCCGTCGCCGTCGGGCTGCAGGACGCCGAAGACCGCCGTGCAGTACGGCACCGGGGCCTCGCCGCCCGCGTGCTCCTGTTGCAGAACCGCGTCGAGATTGGCCAGCACCGCGTGCGGGTCGGCGTCGTAGACGGCCGCGGCGCGCAGGGTGTAGCGGACCAGTGACGTCAGCGCGGCGGCGTCGGCGCCCTTGCCGCAGACGTCGCCGAGGAAGAACCCCCACCGGTCGCCGTCGAGGGGGAACAGGTCGTAGAAGTCGCCACCCACCTCGTCGGCCGAGACGGGGTGATAGGCGGCGGCCGCGCACAGTCCGGGCACCCGGGGCAGCGTCGGCGGGAGCAGGGTGCGCTGCAGGGTGCGGGCCAGCCGCTCCGCGCCCGCGCGCAGCTCCCTTTCGATCTCGACCGTACGGTGCGTGGCCAGCCGCACCTCGAGTTCGTCCATGACGAGGCCGGCCAGGTCCCGCAGGCAGGCCAGCTCCTCGTCGCCGGCCTCACGGGGGCGCACGTCCATGACGTTGACGCTGCCCAGCGCCTCGCCGTCGGGCGTCGTGATCAGCGCGGCCGCGAAGAAACGGATGCCCGGCTCACCGCCCACCACCGGGCCGCCGGCCGCTTGAGGGTCCGGCAGCGCGTCGTAAACGACGTACGGGCCGCCGTGCCGTACGGCCGCGGCGCACAGGCTCTCGACGAGCCCGCGGCGCGGTGGCAGCCCGTGCGCGGCGATGACGCGGACCGTGTCGTCGCCGACGATCGTCACGGTGGCGAAGGGAGCGTGAAAGATCCGCGCGGCCAGGGCGGCCACCCGGTCGAACGCGGCGCCGGAGGCGGTCTCCAGGGCCGCGTAGCGCCGCACGGCCGCGAGACGACTCGCCTCCGTGGCGGAGGCGAGCGGCATCGGCCTGCCGGGCGCTTCGTCGACGGTGCTGACCTCGAGCTCCTTCCGTCGCGCCGGGCCGGGGCCTTGGGTGCCCGCCTGGCCGGTGAATGATTTGCCCTATCCTACGAAACCGTTGAACTGTTCCTTCCCTGACCTGCCGGACTCGCGTGGAGGGCCCGGCCCACGATGCGATCCGGCTCATGACGCACCGGCCGTCCGGCCGTTGAGGAGAAGGCGAAGCGATGAGCGGGGCGGGGCGACCGATGTCTGCTGAGCACGGCCGGCCGATGGAGCTGCTGTTTCCCGGCGACAGCGAGATGGCGCGGCGGATGCGCGGCTATCCGTGGTCAGAGACCTCCATGGGAGACCCGGCGACCTGGCCGACGAGTCTCCGCACCGCGTCCCGGATCTGCCTCACCTCCCGGTTCCCCATGATCGTGTGGTGGGGGGAGGAGCTGCGGTTCCTCTACAACGACGCCTATCTGCCGCTCCTGGGGTCCAAGCACCCCGCGCTGGCCAAGCCGGGCGACGAGGTGTGGACGGAGATCTGGCACACCATCGGCCCGATGCTGAAGTCGGTGATGAGCTCCGGCGAGGCGACCTGGTCGGAGGACCTGCTGCTGCCGATGAAACGGCACGGCTACTGGGAGGAGACGTACTGGACGTACTCCTACAGCCCGCTGCACGACGACGACGGCACCGTGCGGGGTGTGTTCACGGCGGTCAGCGACACCACCGAGCGGGTCATCGGCGAGCGGCGCCTGGCGGTGCTGCAGGACCTCGGCGCGCAGGCGGGCCGCGCCCGCACTGTCGCCGAGGCGTGCGAACTGGTCGCCGAGGTGCTGGAGCGGTCGGGCGCCGACGTGCCCTTCTCGGCGATCTACCTGCGCCGCCCCGGCACGGACGAGCCGGCGCTGACCGCGACGAGCCCGCGCGGCGCGACCGTGTCCCCCCTTCCCGGCGGGCCCGGCGACTGGCCGGTGGAGCGGGTGCTGCGCACAGAGGCGCCCGTCGTGGTGAACGACGTGGTGGAGCGGTTCGGCGCGCTGCCCTCGGGAGGCTGGCAGACACCGCCGACGCAGGCCATGGTGCTGCCGCTGGCCGGTGAGACCGGCGGCCAGACGGTCGGGGTGATGGTGCTGGCGGCCGGCGCGGGCCGCACGCTCGACGAGGCGTACGAGTCGTTCCTCGCCCTGGTGGCGCGGCAGACCGCGGCGCTGGTCAACGCGGCCGTGGCCTACCAGCTCCAGCAGCGCAGGGCCGAGGAGCTGGCCGAGCTCGACCGGGCCAAGACGGCCTTCTTCTCCAACATCAGCCACGAGTTCCGCACCCCGCTGACGCTGATCATGGGGCCGGTGCAGGAGCTGCGCACCACGCTCGCCGACGCGGGCGAGCCGGTGCACAAGGACAGGCTGCGCGAGGACCTCGACGTGGTCCACCGCAACGGTCTGCGGCTGGGCAAGCTCGTCAACACGCTGCTGGACTTCTCCCGCATCGAGGCCGGCCGCATGCAGGCGAGGTATGAGCCGGTGGACCTGGCCGCCGTCACCGCCGAGCTGGCCGGCGTCTTCCGCTCCGCGATCGACAGGGCCGGGCTCGCCTTCGACGTCGACTGCCCTCCCCTGGACGAACCGGTGTACGTCGACCGAGGCATGTGGGAGAAGGTGGTGCTCAACCTGCTGAGCAACGCCCTGAAGTTCACCTTCGACGGCTCCGTCCGGGTCGCGCTGCGGGCCGAGGACGGGCACGCGGTCGTCACGGTCGCCGACACCGGCATCGGGATCCCCCGGCACGAGCTGCCGCGGCTGTTCGAGCGGTTCCACCGCATCGAGAGCGCCAAGTCGCGCTCCAACGAGGGCAGCGGCATCGGGCTCGCGCTGGTGAAGGAGCTGGTGGGCCTGCACGGCGGCACGATCATCGCCGAGAGCGCCGAAGGCGCGGGCACCACGTTCACGATCCGGCTGCCCTTCGGCTCCGCCCACCTGCCGTCCGACGGCATCGTGCCGGCCGGCCCGGGAGACGTGGTGTCGGCCACCGCCGACCCGTTCGTCGAGGAGGCCCTGCGCTGGCTGCCCACGGGGGAGGAAACAGCCGCGGAAGAGGCCCCCTCGCCGTCCGCCGGCCCCCAGGGGGACGGTCCCCCGCCCCGGGTCCTGATCGCCGACGACAACGCCGACATGCGCGACTACCTCACGCGCCTGCTGCGGCCGTCCTACCAGGTCACCGTGGTGACCGACGGCCAGGCCGCCCTGGAGGCGGCGCGCGCCGACGCCCCCGATCTCGTCGTCAGCGACGTCATGATGCCGCGCCTCGACGGTCTGCAACTGGTGGCCGCGCTGCGGGGCGACCCGCGCACCGCCGGGGTCCCGGTGTTGCTGCTGTCGGCCCGCGCGGGCCAGGAGGCCTCGATCGAGGGGCTGGAGGCGGGCGCGGACGACTACCTCGTCAAGCCGTTCTCCGCCGCCGAACTGCTGGCGCGGGTGCGGGCCAACGTGCAACTGGCGCGCATCCGCGGCCGTCACACGCGGTGGCAGACCGCGATGATCGAGTCGTTGCAGGAGGCGTTCTTCGTCTGCGACGAGAACGGCTCGGTCATCGAGATCAACCAGGCGTTCACCGACATCCTCGGGTACGGCCCCGAGGGCCTGCCCTACAGCGCCCTGCATCCCTGGTGGCCGAGCGAGGCCGACGACCCCGTGGCGCACCGGATGGTCGCCGAGGCGTTCGAGCAGCTCGTGAGCCGAGGCCGGGGCAGCTGCGTGATCCCCGTCACCCACCGGGACGGACACCAGATCTGGGTGGCGGCCACCTTCAACGACGTCGCCGATCCCACCACGGGCGGGCGCAGGGTCGTCGGCACCCTGCGCGACGTCACCGCCGAGCACTACCTCGTGCAGCGCGAGAGCGCCCTGGCCGCGCTCAGCGTGCGCGTCTCCCAGGCGAGCAGCGTGCGGGACGCCCTCGCGGGAGCGCTGGAGGAGCTGCGCGACGTCTGGGACGCCCGCCAGGTCAGCGCCGCGCTGTGGTACGGCGAGGCTCAGGGGCAGGCCGAGGACGAGCCGGAGCTGTTCGGCACGGCCTCCGGAGCCGCCTGGCGGACCCTGCCGGACGACCTGCGGGACAGGCTCGCGGAACTGCGCGGCTTCCCGCCGCTGCGGCCGGTGGCGAGCGGGGCCGACGGGGCCGGCATCACCCTGGAGCATCCCGAGGGGATCGTGACCCTCTGGATCGACCTCGGCCAGAACCGCCCCTTCACCGCCGAGGACCAGACGCTGCTCGCGCTGCTGTCCGGTCATCTGGGCCAGGGCCTGCACCGGACCCACCAGCTCGACCAGCAGCGCGAGGCCGCGGTGGCGCTCCAGCGGGCCATCCTCGGGCCGTCCCACCTGCCCGACGGCTTCGCCGTACGGTATGAACCGGCCACCCGGCCTCTGGAGGTCGGCGGCGACTGGTACGACATCGTGCCGCTGCCCGACGACCGCATCGGCATCGTCGTCGGCGACTGCGTGGGACGCGGCCTGGAAGCCGCGGCCGTCATGGGCCAGCTGCGCAGCGCCTGCCGCGCCCTGCTGCTCCAGGAGGCCGGCCCCTCTCAGGTGCTGAGCGCCCTCGACAAGTTCGCCGCCCTGGTGCCGGGCGCCAAGTGCACCACGGTGTTCTGCGGCGTCCTCGACACCACGACCGGTCACCTCGTCTACTCGAGCGCGGGTCACCCGCCCGGCATCCTGGCCCACTCCGACGGCACCACGGAGCTGCTGGAGGGCGGCCGTTCGACCCCGCTCGCGGTGCGCCCGGGCCATCCCCGGCCCGAGAGCACCCACACGATGCCGGCCCGCTCCACGCTGCTGCTCTACACCGACGGCCTCGTCGAGCGCCGCCGCAGCCCGCTCACCGCCGGGATCGACGAGGCGAGCGCCGCCGTGCAGGACGGCCGCTCGGCCCCCATCGAGGACCTGGCGACGCAGGTCATGAGCCGGATGACCCCGGACACCGGCTACAACGACGACGTCGCCCTCCTGCTGTACCGCCAGCCCGCGCCGCTCGAGGTGGCCTTCCCCGCCGAGTCGAGCCAGCTCGCCCCCGTCCGTACGGCCCTGCGCGACTGGCTGAACCGGTGCGACATCACCTCGTCGATGATCCAGAACGTGCTGGTCGCGGCGGGCGAGGCCTGTGCCAACGCGATCGAGCACGGCCACCGTGACGCCCCTGGCAGCACGGTCCGCCTGCGGGCCGTCGTCACCGCGCGCGACCTCCACCTGACCGTCACCGACAGTGGCCGCTGGAAACCCCCACAGCCCGAGGCCAACAGCCACCGCGGCCGGGGTGTGGCCCTCATGCGTGCCCTGATGCAGCACGTCACCATCCAGCCCGGTGCCGCCGGCACCACCGTCGACCTGCACGCGAGGATCCCCCGATGACGACTCCCCTGACTCTGGCTCCGTCTCGCCGTCCCGACGGCACCCCGGTCCTCACCGTCAGCGGCGAGATCGACATGAGCAACGCCGGCGAACTCGATGCCGCCCTGACCGGTGCCGCCGCGGACGACGGCCACGCCCTCCTCGTCGACCTGAGCGCGGTCGGCTACCTCGACAGCGCCGGCCTGACCGTGCTGTTCGCGCACGCCCCGCGCATCGAGCTCGTCGCCAACGAGCTGCTCGCCCCCGTGCTCACCATCTCCGGGCTCGCGGACATGACCACCGTCCACGGCCTCGGCGACTAATCGGCAGGGGGTGGCCAGGCGTCGCCCCAGACGACGTCGCGCGCCTCGCGGTAGGTCTCGCCCTGGCGCTTGGAGACCGCGCGGTCGGCCAGCCCGTCCTCTGCCGTGCACAGGCGCAGCGTCACCAGCCCCTTGCGCTTGAGGGGGTGGCGCAGGATCCGGCTCTCCGCTCGCGGCCACGGCCGGGCCGAGGCCGCGACATAGGAGAACTTCTCGTCCTCGAAGCTCAGCGTGCCGTCCTTGATCCGCCGGTGCAGGGCGGTCCGGTTCAGACGGACCGCGAAGTGACACCAGTCCTGGTCCGGGCGGATCGGGCATTCGCCGTCGTGCGGGCAGGGGGCGACCAGGTGCAGGCCCGACTTCGTCAGCAGCCGCCGGGCCGCCGCGATCCTGGCGTAGCCGGCGGGCGTGCCGGGCTCGACGATCACCAGCATGGCGGCGTCGCGGGCCAGGGACCCGACCACGTCCTCCTGGACGGCGGGCGACAGCTCGCCGAGCACGTAGGACATCGTCACCAGGTCGGCCGCCGGCGCGGGCGCGCTCCGGTCGACGAACGCCTGCTGCCAGCGTGCCTCCCGTACGGCCGCCGCGGGCGCGCGACCCGCCAGACCGCGCCCGAAGGCGATGGCGGAGGGGGACTGCTCCAGGACGGTGACCGTGCGCAGCGTCGGCCAGACCGCGCTCGCGGCCCACAGCGCGCTGCCCGTGCCGCCGCCCACGTCCACCTGCGTCTCCGGCGCGAAACCGGGGGCAAGCAGGGCGACCTGGCGCAGCGCCGCGCGCACGGCGCTGTAGGTCGCCGGCATGCGATATCCGGCGTACGCGGCGACCGCGACCTCCGAGCTCAGCGCGGGCACGCTCCGGTCGAAGCCCTCCCGATACTGCCGGATGAGCGTCTGCACGCTCCGCGTCAGCTCGGCCGTCGGGAAGCGTCCGAGCGACGCCTCCAGGGCGTCGTCCAGGTCATCAGGCAGGGTGGACACGGCGTTCATGATGCCCG
Organism: Microbispora sp. KK1-11; assembly: GCF_006874435.1. Lineage (NCBI taxonomy): Bacteria > Bacillati > Actinomycetota > Actinomycetes > Streptosporangiales > Streptosporangiaceae > Microbispora > Microbispora sp. KK1-11. The sequence goes on from NZ_VIRJ01000037.1 coordinate 63,297, forward strand.
GCTCCGCTCAGGCTGTCGAAGCGCCGGACCGCACGGTCACCGTGCAGGAGGCGCCCTCCTCACCGGCCGGCCCGCCGAACGTGAGCGTGAGCCGGGCGCCGGTCTCCACGCGGCGCAGGAGCGGGTGGCCGCGCGTGACCCCGGCCACCGGGCGGTCCCACGTCACCGTCAGCCCGTCGAGGGCGCGCCGGGGGTCGGCCACCGTCACCGTGGCCGTGCCGTAGCCGAGGTCGCGCACGAGGACCGCGCACGGATCGGAGGCCGTCAGGCCGCCCGCCCGTCCCCCGGCCCGTCCGCCCGTCCAGAAGTTGACCGCGGTGACGCCCAGCGACGGGACCTCGATCCCCTGCTGCGCGGAGGTGTTGGCGAGCACCCGGGCCCAGCCGGGATCGGCGGCGCGGGCGGCGGTCTCCGCCGGGCCCGCCCCCGGCATGAGGTGGTAGACGTAACCGGCCCCGTCCGGGTCCACTCCGTGGTCCAGCCACAGTGTCGTGTAGGGCCGGGTGACCCCGGCGGCCGTGCGGTCCTCGCGCAGCGTGCGCAGCGGCTGCCCGGCGGGCACGACGTAACCGCCGTGGCCGTCCAGATGAGCCCATCCGGTGTCCGCGGTGAGCCGGGCGCCGGTCCTGCGGTTGTCCACGACGGTCTCGACCGGCACGCCGTCGCGGCAGGTGATGCCGGCGCCGAGGCAGACCACGGCGTCGTCGAGGAAGAACCACGACGTGAACGCCTCCAGCGTGCTCTCCAGGCCGTAGAGGTGCTGGCCCACGGTGGCGTACACGCCGTCGGTCGCGCCGCCCACCCACTCGGCCGGCGTGCGGGTGTCGCCCCACTCGCCGCCCGCGCCGTCGGGCAGCCGCCGGGTGGAGACCGTCGTGCCGGGCAGCCGGTAGGGATCCACGGTGGGCCAGAAGGCGTCCGAGTAGTGGTCGCCGTGTCCGCGCGCCCACCAGTAGAGCATCCCTGAGCCGGTGTGCCAGCCGCGCAGGTTCTCGCCGTTGCCGTACTCGTAGTGGGCGACGCGGGAGGAGGCCATGCTGACCGCCGCGCACCAGCCGGGCCTGCGGTGCACGGCGCGGGCGCTCATCGGGAACAGGCGATGCCCGGTGGGCTCGGCGGCGGCCGGGACGGTCGCGTCGCGCAGCACGGCCGACAGGCGCGCGTGGAACGCCAGGTCGCCTGCCTCGGCCGCCGCCTCGGCCGCCCTCAGCATCGGCTTCGCGGTGTCGCGCACGGCCCAGCCCTTGACCATGGCCCGCCAGCGGGCCCGCTCCTGGTCCGGGGCGGTCTCGGCCAGCAGCAGGACCGCCGCGGCGATCTCCCTGCCCCTCCTGTGGTCGCCGTACGGCCGCCTGTCGATGCCCCGTCCGCGCACGAGGTCCATGCAGGCGCCGTCATGGACGAAGGGCGCGAACGCCCTGTCCACCGCGTCGAGGACGGTGCGCGCCGCCGGGTCGACGATCTCCCACGGTGTGCCGCGCAGCACGGCGAACAGTGTCGCGAGGCCGGTCAGCAGCACCGCGCCGTACCCGCCCTGGTAGGGGACCGAACCGTGCTGGATGAACGAGCCGTCGCGGTAGAAGCCGTCGCCCTCGGTGACGTAGGGGAACACCGGGGAGAGCGCGGAGGCCGCGAGCGCGGCACGATCGGGGTCGGCGCCGGCGATCGCCCGCAGCAGCGTCACCGTGCACAGATCGACCCGGTTCGCCCCGGTGCTGTTGCCCGCGTAGTCGTCCAGGCGGCTCTCCGGGACGAAGGTGTCCACCGCCTCGCACAGCGCCGAGACCTGGGTGTCCTTCAGGTGCGGGGCGGCCAGCACGGCCGCGTCGAGCAGCGCCCTCGGCGTCCCGATCTGCCAGTCCCACCAGTTGCCGGTCTGCTCGGCGTCCGCGGCGTACACGTGCCGCACGTAGTGCTCGATGCCCTCGGCGACCGCCGTGCCGAGGCCCGGCTCGGCGGTCAGCCCGGTGCCCGGCAGCGCGTACGCCCGGCCCATCGCCCGCAGCCGGGCCGGTGTGGCGTCGAGAGAGGGGAAGGGCAGGTCGGGCCAGAGCGACCGGCGCGTGGGCGTCATCGCGTCGCGGTGGCGGGCGGCCTGCGCGCCCAGCCGCGCCAGCCGGGTCCGGTACGGCTCCCGCTCCGGGTCGAACGTGCCCGGGTAACCGAGCGTGACCTCCCGCCATCGGCGGCGCAGCAGGACGAACGTTCCGGCGTCGGCCTTCTCGCGGGGAGCACAGGCCACGGCCAGCGCGGCGAGCCCGCCGAGCTGGAGAAATAATCGCCGGGAAGGTCGTTTCACGCGTAGATTATCCGCGCGATCCCTCCCTTTCATCGATCTTCCACGCATATCTATGGGAGCGCTCCCAAATGACGTACCTTACTTCTGCCGCTGTCATCGGGAAAAGGAGCGCGTCGTGCGACGACTGTTACCCGTGGTGTCGTCCTGCCTGGCCCTGCTGCTGCCGCTGACGGCCGCGCCGGCCGCCTCCGCGTCAGCGTCGACGCCCGCGCCGCACGGGCCGGGGACCTGCGCGAAGGGCGGCACGCTGTTCTGCGAGGACTTCCAGTCGCTGCCGGTCGGCGGCGCGGCGAGCCTCAACTGGGGCGTCGACACCAAGCACGGCACGCTGACGGTGGAGCGCGGCGCCCGCGGGCAGAAGATGCTGCACGTCCACACCGAGGGCAACGGCCGGGCGTTCCTCAAGGTGGACGACTTCGCCCCGCCCGGCAACGGCTTCTACGGCCGCCTGCGGCTGCGCGTCAAGGCGTTCCCCACCGCCCCCGACTGGGCCCACTACACGCTGGTCGAGGCCACCGGCACGGGTCCGGAGATCGTCCGGCCGCTCGGCGGCCAGTACGTCCCCACGCTGGGCAAAGACCTGTGGGGCGTCGGCGCGGACGGCGGCCCGACCGGCGACTGGACCAACTGGCGCGAGTCGGCCCCGTCGCGGGCGGACGTCTGGCAGTGCGTCGAGTGGCGGATGGATCCCGCCGACAACACGATCTCGCTCTGGTTCGACGGCGTGCCCAAGCCCGACCTCACCGTGTCCACCCGCGGCCACGGCGGCAACGACGTCGACTTCGTGTTCCCCCGCTTCGACACCGTCAAGATCGGCTGGCAGCTCTACCAGCAGAACCCGTCCCCCGCGGCGTACGACCTCTGGGTGGACGACATCGCTCTGAGCACCCAGCGCGTCGGCTGCGCCTGACGTCTCACGCGGCTCCTCACGCGGGCTCGGCGCGGCTGTCCCGCGGGCCGGTCAGCAGGCGCAGCGAGCCGACCGCCAGACCGGTGACGAGCACCACGTGGACGACCAGGTGCACGGCCATGAAGTAGGCGGCGAAGACCGGCCCCCGCTGCCGGCGGACGAACCCGACCAGCTCCGGATCGGCGAGGACGAACCCGGCGACGAACACGGCGGGGACGGCGAGCAGAAGGGGGTGGAACAGCCCGAACGGCAGGCTCAGCACCACCAGCCCCAGGCCGGCCAGGGCGAGCCCGCAGGACAGGATGCCGGCCGGGCTGTTGGCGTGCTCCGGCTTGGCCGCGCCGCGCCGGGTGGTGGTCAGCGCGAGCGGGATCAGCGGCAGGGCACGCCGCCACTGCTCGGACAGGATCGGCAGCAGGCGGCTGCCGTCGTCGTGACGGCCCACGACCGTGTCCGTCAGCACGATGCGGCTGCGTACGGCGAGCCTGCTGCTGTATTCGACGTCCTCGCAGTCGCGCAGCCGCTCGTCGAGCCTGCCCACGGCGAGCAGCACGTCGCGGCGGACGGCGGCGAGGGCGAACACGACGCTGTTGACCTCCCCCAGGTGGCGGCGGCGCCAGTGCACCGCGTGGAGGATGCGATACCACTCGACCGGCCCGTCGTCGATCAGCGGCACGGTGTCGTAGACCCCGTGGACGCAGCCGACCTCGGGATCGTGCTCCAGGATCTCCATCGCGTTCGCGACGGCGTCGGGCCGCAGCGCCACGTCGGCGTCGAGGAAGAAGACGACATCGCCCGTGGTGGCGTCGATCCCGGCGTTCCTGGCGGCGGACACGCCCCGGTTCTCCGGCAGGCGCACGACCCGGCAGCCCAGCTCCTCGGCGATCTCCGCCGAGCCGTCGGTGCTCGCGTCGTCCACCACGACGATCTCGCCGGGCACTCGGAGCTGCGCCAGCACAGACTCCAGGCACAGCCGCAGCGTCCTGGCCGCGTTGTAGCACGGCACGACCAGCGAGATCATCGCCTCGTCCCCTCCGCGGAAAGCACGCTCGCGTAGACGGCGAGCGTCTCCTCGGCGGCGCGGCTCCAGCTCAGCGTCTCCCGCACCAGCCGCTCGCCCCTCTCGGCCAGGGCGCGGCGCAGCCCGGGATCGGTCATGACCTCGATCACCCCGTCGGCGATGTCGCGGGGATCGGCCGCCCGCACGAACCGTACGGCGGGGCGCGCGGGGTCGCCCAGGAAGATCCGGGAGAAGCCGTCGCCCAGGATCACCGGGCGGGCCAGGGCCATCGCCTCGGTCGCCACCAGCCCGAACGGCTCGAAGAGCGAGGGGAACACGCAGGCGTCGGCCATCGCGTAGTACTCCAGCAGCGCCCGCCCGTCCACGAAACCGCCGGAGGTCAGCACCCGGCCGTCGAGCCCCGTCTCGGTGACGATCCGCGCGACGCCCGCCTCGTCGCCCTCCCCCACGAGCACCAGACGCAGCCCCGGCACGGCGGGCGCGATGTCGCGCATGGCATCGAGGAGCGGGTAGATCCCCTTCTGCCGTTCCAGGCGGCCGACGAACAGCAGGACCGGGTCCTTCTCGGCGATGCCGAGCCGGGCGCGCAGGTCCGCCGCGCCGAGGCGCAGCTTGTCGCGGTCGAACCCGGGGTCGGCGACCACCCGCTCGTACGTGCCGCCGAGGCGGACGACGTCGATCGGCGAGCGGTCCCAGCCCGCCTCCAGCAGTTGCTCGCGCACCTCCGGCGTGGCGACCACCACCCGCCGGGAGATCCGCGCCAGCCACCGCTCCAGCGCGGCGAAGAGATTGAGCGGGTCGGTGATGCTGCGCTGCGGGGCGACGCCGTACTCGGTGGTGTGGACGTGGAACACGACCGGGAGCCGCAGCAGGTAGTGGCACAGCAGGCCGCACAGGAAGTTCGTCGAGTCGTGCACGGCGACGAGATCGGGCCGCCGCCCGGGACGCAGCCGCCGCAGGAGCAGGAAGTAACGCCAGTTGCTCACCACGACGGTCAGCGCGAGCAGGAGGAACTCCAGGCCACGCGTGCGGTTGAGCCGCCTGCGGCGCGCGATCGCGCCGAGCACGCGCCCGCGCGGCCGATACACGGTGACGCCGCCGAGCCGCTCCCACACGGGCAGGCGGCCGTCGTTCACCGTGAAGACCGCCATCTCGTGATCGCGCGCCAGATGCGGCGCGATCAGCTCGGCATACCGGCCGAGCCCCGCCGTGATGTTGGGCGGGAACTGGTTGATGACGTGGGCGATCTTCACCCGCGCACCTCCAATGCGCCGGCCGGCCGGTAGAGCCGGGCGGATACGGCCGTCACGACGGCCACCAGGATGAGATTGCTCAGGGCGAAGGCCACCAGCCCGCCGGCGAGCCCCTGCCAGGCGATGAGCGCCGCCTGGCAGGCGAGCGCGAGCGGCGTCCCGGCCAGCAGGCAGGCGATGAGCACCTTCGCCCCCCGCACCCCGTCCATGGTCAGGGCGACCTGCTGGAGGTTGAAGACCGTGTGCGCGCCGATCCCGAGCGCCGACAAAGCCATCAGGCCCAGCGAGTACGGATACTCGCCCCCCATGAGCAGGAAGAACACCGTGCTCGCCGCGAACGAGAACACGACGGTCGCCGCGAACACCGCCGGGGCGAGCCGGGCGATCCGCCGCATCACGGCGGGCTTGTCCGACGTCGCCAGCGTGGGCAGCAGCACCAGGCCGACGCCGTCGGTGAACACCACGCCGAGCAGCCGCTTGGGGAAGCCGTTGTAGACGGAGTAGACGCCGACGTCGGCCCGGGGCGCCCAGTGGTTGAGGAAGATGACGTCCACCCCGAACACCACCGCCGTGAGCGCGGCGATGGCGGTGACGTACGCGCCGTGCCGGTAGAGCGAGCGGGCCAGCGCCCACGACCAGGACCGGGGCACGACCTCGAACCCGGCGACGGAGACCAGGGCGAAGACCAGGTTGGTGCCGATCAGCGCGACCAGGTAGGGCTCGGCGTCCCGCACCCCGAAAATCAGCAGGCAGCACGCGGCGGCGCCCAGGTAGACGACGGCGACGGCGAGCTTGAGCCCGGCGACGAGGCGGAACCTCTTCAGCCCGCGCAGGAAGCTCTCGGTGAGCTGGTTGAGCGTCATCGCCAGCGCCAGCGCCAGCGCGAAGGCGAGCGTGCGGGTGTCCACGCCGAGCGCGGCGGTCAGCAGCGGGGCGGCCGCGAGACCCGCGGCGAACACCACCGCGCCCAGCACGAGCGTGGCCAGCAGCGCCGTCGTCACCAGGGCGGTCCGCGCACCCGGCTCGGCCCGCGGCAACTCCTGGAACATGACGTAGTTGAGGCTCGTCAGCATGCCGACGGTGACGATCAGCGCGATCGACAGGACGACGGTGAAGTGGCCGAACGCGGCGGCACCCACCCCCCGTGCGATGACGAGCGTGGTCGCGGCGGCCGTGCCGCTGGCCACGGTGCTCACCAGCGTGGGTCCGGCGGCCCAGCGGTGGGCGGCCAGGAGCCCGGCCGCCCGGTCCGTCAGCGCGCCCACCGCAGGTGTGCCCGCCGGGCGAACTCGAGGTCCTCGGCCGTGTTGACGCCGCGCGCCTCGTCGGGGTCGGTCACCGGCACCACCGTCAGCGGCCAGTTCCGCTCGGCCGACAGATGGGGCAGGAACGGCAGGAAGTTGACCTCTCCGGTGCGGGCGCCCGCGGCCGCCTCGCCCAGGTAGCGCGTCCACTCCCCACGGAGCCCTTCGGTGCTCAGGCAGAAGACGCCCACGTCGCTGAGCCCGCCGGGGCGGCACTCGTCGCCCTCCCGCGACTGGCGCACCCGCACCAGCGTCCCGTCGTCGTCCAGTTCGTACTCCACGTACGGGTCGGCCATCGGCACCAGCGGGAGCGTGAACCCCTTTTCGTGCGCCCGGACGACACGGCTGACCGTCTCGGGGGACAGGCCCGCCTGGTCGCCCCAGACCACGAGGATCGCGCCGTAGGCCTCCCAGTGCGGCGCGGCGCCGAAGATCGCGCCGCCCATGCCGGTGGGCTCGTCCTGCACGCTCACCGAGACCTCGCCGCCCGCGATCCCTTCTGCCGCCAGCGCGCGGAACGGCCCCTCCCCCTCCGGGGACATCACGACGTGGACGTGCTCGACGTACGGCCGCAGCCGCCGGTGGAGCACGTGCCACACGGTGACGCCGTCGGCGATCTCCACCATGATCTTGGGGATGCCCAGGCCCAGGCGGGTTCCCCGCCCGGCCGCCGGGATCACCGCGCACAACCGTTCAGCCGGCACCGCCCACCTCCGCGAACAGGAGAGACACGATCTGTTCCAGGTCACGCACGGCCACCGCGCCGGGAGCGGGCTCGGCGACGTGGACGTGCAGGGTCGCCAGGCCCGCGCCGACCGCCGACGCCACCCCGTGCGCGGAGTCCTCCAGCACCACGGCCGCGCCGGGATCGAGCCCCCAGTGCTCGCACGCGTACGCGTAGAAGGCCGGGTCGGGCTTGCTCGCCGGGACGTCGTCGCTGGTGAGCACGCCACGGAAGTACGCGCCCAGCGAGCAGGCCGCCAGCACCCGCGCGACCGACGCCCTGCTACCGCTGGTGACGAGGTAGGCGTCGCGGCCCCCGGCGACGAGGCGGCCGAGCAGCCGCCGAGCGCCGGGGAACACGGCCACCGCAGCGGCCCGCTCGCGGTACAGCCGCTGCTTCAACCGGGCCAGCCGGTCCGCGTCCCCGGTGTCGCCCAGCAGGCGCACCGCCACCTCGCGGGTGCTCGCGCCCGCGTGGTCGGCGTACCGGAAGGACGCGAGCAGGTCGGGCGCGACCTCGTCGATGGCCTGCAGGAAGGCCGCCTCGTGGGCCGGGCAGGAGTCCACCAGGGTGCCGTCGAGGTCGAAGAGCCAGACGCGGCGGGCACACGCCTCCGCCAGGAGCGCCGTCATCGCGCCCGCACCAAGGCCGCCTCGTCCCTGATCGCGAGCAGGGCCTCGGCCGTGCGCTCCGCATCGTGCAGGCCGGGGCGGCTGGGGTGTTCCAGGTCGGCGGTGACCCAGCGGGCCCCCGCCCACTCTCCCCGGTCGAGCACGCCGTGAGGCACCGCAGGGGCGTCCGGCGCGGGCACGGAACCGGCACGGGCGGGCCGGTGGCTCAGCACGTGGGTCACCAGCCGCCGCCCGTTGCGGGGGTCGCCGAGGTAGGCCAGCGTGCGGTCCACCAGGTCGGGCGCGCTCAGCCCCCGGATGTCGTGGTCGCTCCGGGTGTTGACGACGAACACCTTGGCCGCCGCCCGGCTCCGCGCGATCGCGTCGGCCACGCCCGGCGTGAGATAACTGGGCAGGAGCGAGGAGTGCGGGGTGCCGGGGCCGTAGACGATGAGGTCGGCGTCGCGGATCGCCTCAAGCGCCCGAGGGCTCGGCGTCACCTTGGCGCGCTCACGGCCCAGGACCTCCCTGGTCCATGCCGGCGGCAGCGCCTCCAGCTCGGCCCGCCGCCGCGCGCCGAGCGGCTCGCGCAGCAGGAACAGGTCGGTGATGGCTCCGGGGCCCTGCGGCGCGACGATGTCGGCCTCGTCGGCCAGCAGGCTGCCGTCCCGCCTGAGCGCGGCCAGGAAGGCGTTCTCCCCGTTGGTCACGTTGAGCAGCCGTACGGGCGAGCCGAACGTGCGCGCGCAGGCGTCGACGGCGGCGTTGAAGTCCCGGCCGAGCCGCAGGTAGGCCCCGGCGAACACGAGGTTGCCGAGCGCGCAGTCGGCGAGGTCGAGCCCGTGCGGGTACGCGGCGAGCCGCCGGGCGAACACGCGCAGGTCCGCCGTGACGGCCTCGCGTGCCGCCTCCGGCAGCGCGGCGAACGGGCCGCGCCGCGCGGCGATCGCCTCGATGACGGCGGTGAGCCCCGCGGGCGTCGTCCCGCCCGGCAGGCGGTGTTCGAGTACGGCCGCCGGCGCGGCCTGCGCCGGATCGGCGGGGTCGAGGTGGAGCAGGAGGTTCTTGCGGAAGTCCGACGGCCCGAGCATCCCGGGCAGATAGCGTCGCAGCGCGCCCGTGGACAGGCCGTTGTCGTAGCCGTTGACGACCAGCGACAGGCCGACGCCCGGGGCGCCCAGCATGCCCCTCGCGATGCCGGCCGCCCCGCGCCCGCCGCTGAACATCGTCACCGCGACGTTCATCGGATCTCCTCACGAGCGGCCGGCCGGCGCAGGACGCCCCGGCGCAGCAGCCAGTGGCGGTAGCCGAGATAGGCGACGAACAGGGCCCGGTCGCGGGCGCCGCGCCAGTATCGCCAGCCGCGCCTGCCGCCGCCGCGCTCCCGGTGCTCGATCGGGACCTCCACCCACGCGTGGCCCATCTCGGCGACCCGCGCGGTGATCTCGGTCGAGCAGTTCATCCCGGCTGACTCCAGCGGCAGCGACCGGAAGAGCGGGCCGTGCACCACCTTGAAGATCGAGTTGAAGTCGCGGTAGCGCGTGCGGTGGAGCAGGTTGCTGACCGCGCCGCTGGCCGCCGACCCCCACCGGTACGCCACGCCGTCGGCCTTCCTGATCCGGGCGCCGGAGAACGCCAGGGCCTCCCCGGCCTGGACGCGCGGCAGGACGCGGTCGAGGTTGGCGATCGGGAACTGACCGTCCGAATCGAGCAGCACCACCCAGTCGAGCCGGGTGTGGGCGATCGCGGCGGCGATGGCCGCACCCGCCCCCCGGTTGCGCTCGAACGTGACGACGACGAGCCGCGGGCAGCGGGCCCGCAGGCCGGCCAGGATCTCGCCGGTCGCGTCGCCGCTTCCGTCGTCGCAGACGACGATCTCCCAGTCGCCCACGGCCGGGGCGTTCTCCAGGTAGTCCTGCCATTCGCCCACCACCGCCGCGATGGTGTCCGCCTCGTTGTACGCGGGTGCGGCCACGGAGATGTTCACGGCGACGCTCACGGGTCACCCGCCCCCAGCAGGCGACTGATCCAGCGGTCGAGGGGAAGCAGGTTGACTCCGACGATGATCGGGACGTGTACGAGCGCGAACACGATCGTCGCGCCGTACGAGATCGGCCCCCCGGTGAACAGGTTGATGTGCGGCGCGTCGATGACCTCGGGGATGTCGACCGGGTTGACCACGAACCACATGAGGTCGAGGAAGCCCGAGAACACGATGAGGATCCCGCTCAGCATGATCTTCAGGCAGCGTCCCGGGGTGCCCCCGCCGATGCGGTACGCGGCGGCGACCGTGAGCACGATGCCCGGATAGAGCAGCAGATAGAGGTGCGTGTAGAAGCTGTCGCCCTGGGCCCGCGCGCCGTCGCCGTAATAGAACCAGCTGATCCGCGGGATGAGATAGCCGGTGAAGAAGACGAACGGGACGTAGAGCAGCCAGTTCAGCCGCGGCGACACCCAGGGGAAGACCGCGATCGCCACGCACAGGCAGGCGAACGCGACCAGCTTGGCCACCAGCTCCCAGGGCGAGCCGATCTCCCTGGCGTGCGGCGTGGCCAGCCACACGAAGGCGAAGCCGAGCGCCCCGACGGCCAGGGCCATCCACCACAGGTGGGGCGCCCAGGGGCGGGAGCCGGCGCGGACGACGTCCGCCGGAACATTTCCGTCGAGATGCGGCCGGGACGGAGGACTTTTGCCGAATGCCGTCATGAAGACGCGGCACCTTCCTTCCAACGTGCCCTTCGGGCAGGCGTGCCGGATGGCGCTGCGGAGAATGCAGCCGGGAGCGCGGGAGCGCTCCCACGCATTATGTCATTCTCATCCGGAAATCCGTCCGCAATATCAGATATTGGGCGTCAGACATCGACATTTACGGCGTATGCGCAGGTCAACGATGGTTCGGGGCGGAAAAATTGTACTGGCCAGTAGTTGAAACCAGCGCTATCTCCGCCAATTCATTGCATTACGGACAATGTCAACCGTGTTTGCGGGCGCATGTCAATTCTGGACCGGTCCTATTCGGCCTGGCCGCAATCCTCAATCGGAAAGGACCTCCCGGGCCAGCCGGCCCAGGAGGACGTCCAGCTGCTGCACCCGGCCCGGCAACGGGGTCGCGCCGTCCCACCAGCCGATCGCGGCGATCTCGTCGTTGGGCACGAACCCGCCATGCGGTCCGGGGACGCGGAGGGCGTACACGGCGGCGTACTCCACCCGCCGCCCGGCTCCCAGCACGAACCGGGCGTACCCGGCGAAGGTAAGGTCTTCCGTCCGCAGCCCGGACTCCTCGCGCAGTTCCCGTACGGCCGCCTGGCGGGGCGTCTCCCCGGGGTCGATCAGGCCGCCCGGCAACTCCCAGCAGTCACGGAAGCGGTTGAAGACCAGGAGCAACCGGTCCAGGTGCGCGTGCCGGTGCCAGGCCGCGACCAGCGCGAGCGGCGTCGGGGCGTCGGAGAACACCGCCCGCTCCGCCACCCGGTGGAACGCGGTCAGCTCGTTGCCCGCCTCGTCCATCGCCATCGCGCCGGTCACGGCCACTCCTCACGTCCGGGGGACGGCGCCCTCAGGAGCCCTCAGGAGGCGAAGGCGGCCAGTCCGATGGTCTGCAGCATGACCGAGTCGCCCTTGGTGGTCGAGCCCACCGAGACGACCACCCTGCGCTTGAGGTCACGGGTGGCGAACATGGAAGGAACCCCAGGCCGACGGGTGACGGGCGCGCGCCGCCGCCACAGCAGAGGGATCGAGGCCCCGAGCACCGGCAGATACTCGGCGACGGTCCAGGGCGGGCGGCCGGGACCGGGCTGGGTGAAGAGGAAGGCCGGGGGTCGGCGGATCGCTCGTACGAGCGATCCAGCCGCCCGGAATGAACGTTTCATGGAATCTTGTCGCCGTCCCGCTCACGGGTTAATTTGTTTGGCCAATTGACGAACTAAATGAAACCCGTTCCGGAAGGATCGCACCAATGAGTCAACCCCCCGGCGGCCCCCTGACCAGCCGCCGCGGATTCCTCGGGATCGTCGGCGCGGGCGCGCTCGCCGCCGCAGGCCTCACCGGCTGCGCGGCCAAGAAGGAAGTGTCCAAGGGCACCGCCGTCGCCGCCGACAAGCTCAAGGCCCTCGTGCCCACCCGCGTGCCGTTCCAGGTGCCCGGCCTGACGCCCGACCTGCCGGGCAGCGAATTCGTCGAACCCGGCTTCCTGACCAGGCCGGGCACGATGGTCCAGGCCGTCACCGCCAAGCCGATCACCAGCGGCACGGAGGTGAAGGTGATGACCCCGTTGTGGGGCACCGTCCCTCCCGGCCTCGGCGAGAACTCCTACTACGACGCCGTCAACGAGCGGCTCGGCGGGGTGGTCCGGTTCAACATCTCCGACGGCAACACCTACGTCGACAAGCTGAACACCATCCTCGCCAGCGGCGACGTGCCCGACATGCTCCAGATTCCGGGCTGGAACCTGATCACCATCGCCCACTTCACCGAGGCGGCCAACAAGCTCTTCGCCGACCTGTCGCCCTATCTCGCGGGCGACAAGGCCAAGGAGTTCCCGCTGCTGGCCAACTACGACACCGCCGCCTGGGAGTACGGCGTGTTCGGCGGCGTGCTCCAGGGCATCCCGTGGCAGAACGCGCCCTACCCGTTCGCCACGATCGTCCGCCAGGACATCCTCGACGAGCTCGGCCTGTCCCACCCCAAGAGCGCCGACGACCTGCTCACGCTGGGCAAGGAGCTGACCGACCCGAAGAAGAAGCGCTGGGCCTTCGGCGGCATGGACCAGGAGGTCCAGCGGGCGTTCGGCGCCCCGCGCGAGTGGCGCAAGCAGCCCGACGGCACGCTGATCTACAAATACGAGACGCCGGAGTGGCAGCAGTCCATCGAGCTCATCACCAAGCTGTTCGACGCCGGATACGTCCACCCGGACGTCGTGGCCAACCAGTTCGCCGACCACAAGGAGCCCTTCGGCAGCGGGCAGCTCGTCATGTACAAGGACGGGATCGGCGCGATCCACGAGCTGTTGGGCCGGTTCCTGCCCGGCAACCCGAAGTTCAACGTGCGGGCGGCGGATCCCTACCCGGCCCATCCGGGCGGCAAGGTCATCGTCTGGCGCAACGAGCCCGCCGGCATGTTCTGCTTCATCAAGAAGGGTCTCGGCGACGCCCGCACCCGTGAGCTGATCGGCATCGCCAACTGGTGCTCCGCGCCGTACGGCACGCAGGAGTACGACCTGGTCAGCAACGGCGTCGAGGGCAAGCACTTCACGCTGAAGGACGGGCAGGTCCAGCAGACCGCGCTCGGCCGCAAGGAGTTCGCCCCGACGTACATGTTCCTGTCCGGACGGCCCGGCGCGATCACCGAGAACCAGTATCCCGGCTATGTCGAGGCCTACCACGGCTGGGAGCAGACGGCCTCGCGATACCTGGAGAACGACCCGTTCGTCGGCATCCGGGTCGAGGTGCCGTCCAAGATGGCCGCTCTGGTCAAGCCGACCGAGGACAAGATGAACGAGATCTTCCGCGGCAAGCGGCCGATCTCGGAGTGGGCCACGATCCTCAAGGACTGGCGGGAGCAGGGCGGCAACGAGGCCCGCGAGTTCTACATGAAGGTCGCCAGGGAGAACGGGCGGCTGTGAGTGCCGACGCGGACACGAGGAGCGTGACGGAGGTCCGGCCCGGGGCGACCCAGGCCGGACCGCCCGTCGGCCGGCGGCGGGACACCTTCGCCGCGCGGCTGCGCCGGGACTGGCCACTGCTGGTCATGGCCGCGCCGATGCTGGTGCTGGTCACCGCCTTCTGGTGGATCCCCGCGCTGGGAAACGTCATCGCCTTCCAGGACTACAACCCGTTCACCGGCGGCATCCTGGGCAGCCCGATCATCGGTTTCACCAACTTCGCCGAGCTGTTCGGCGACCCGCAGTTCATCCGGGCGGTGGTGAACACGCTGGGCATCACCGCGTTCCAGCTCGTCTTCTACTTCCCGGTGCCGATCGCGCTCGCGCTGCTGCTCAACAGCGTGGTCTCCGGGCGGCTGCGGGCCTTCATCCAGGGCGTCGTCTACCTGCCCCACTTCTTCTCGTGGGTGCTGGTGGTCGCGATCTTCCAGCAGATGTTCGGCGGCGCCGGCCTCATCGCGCAGATCCTGCGCGACCACGGGCACGCGGGCATCGACTGGATGACGAACTCCGACACGTTCATCCTGCTCGTGACCGCGGAGACGGTCTGGAAGGACGCCGGCTGGGGCACGATCGTGTTCCTCGCCGCGCTCAGCACGATCGACCCCAACCTGTACGAGGCCGCGGCCGTCGACGGGGCCCGCCGGTGGCGCCGGATGTGGCACATCACGCTGCCCGGGCTGCGGCCGGTCATCGTGCTGCTGCTGATCCTGCGGCTCGGCGACGCGCTCAACGTCGGCTTCGAGCAGTTCATGCTGCAGCGCGGGGCGGTCGGCAGCAAGGTGTCGGAGGTCTTCGACACCTTCGTCTACTGGTCCGGGCTGCGCACCGGCGACTTCGGGTACGGCGCGGCGGCCGGCCTGTTCAAGGGCCTGGTCGGGCTCGCGCTCATCCTGGCGGCCAACCGGGTGGCGCACGCCCTGGGCGAGCGGGGGGTGTATTCGCGATCATGAGCAAGACGAAGGTGTCCGGGCTCGCGCCCTGGGAGGAGCCGGGATCGGCCGCGGGCCGGATCGGCAAGGGCGGCGCGCTGGTGCTCATCATGCTCGCCGTGCTGCTGCCGCTCTACACGATCGTGCTGACCAGCCTGTCGTCGGCCGAGACGGTGAACCGGGTCGGCGGCCTGGTGCTGGTGCCGGACGGCATCACGTTCGACGCCTACCGCCAGATCTTCTCCGACAGCGTGGTCAGCCGGGCCGTGATGGTCAGCACCGGCGTCACCGTCGCCGGCACCGCGGTCAGCCTCGGCGTGAGCGTCCTCGGGGCGTACGCGCTGTCGCGGCCGGGGACGCTGTTCCACCGGCCGATCCTGTTCTGCGTCCTGCTGATGTTCGTGTTCTTCCCCGGCCTGATCCCGACCTACCTGATGGTGGCCTCGCTCGGGCTGAAGGACTCGTACTGGTCGCTGATCCTGCCGTCGGCCGTGTCGGCGTTCAACGTCGTCGTGCTGCGCGCGTTCTTCATGAACATCCCGCGCGAGCTGCTCGACAGCGCCCGCATCGACGGCGCGGGGGAGTTCCGCATCCTGTGGCGGATCGTGCTCCCGCTGTCGAAGGCGGTCACGGCGGTCATCGGCCTGTTCTACGCGGTCGGCTACTGGAACGCCTGGTTCAACGCCATGCTGTTCATCGACGACACCCGCAAGTGGCCGCTCGCGCTGATCCTGCGGCAGTACGTCGTGGACTCCAACCCGCTGCCGACGGCCACCGTCGGCGTGAACGGCTTCGGCCACGTCGCGCCCCCGACCCTTGCGATCAAGATGGCCATCGTCGCCATCGCCGTGCTGCCCGCCCTGGTCATCTATCCGTTCGTGCAACGTCACTTCACCAAGGGCGTCATCATCGGCGCCATCAAGGGCTGACGCCCTTCCCTCAGACCGACGCCCCGCCGCGCCTCCCACCGGCGGGGCGTCGCCGTCGACTGCTTGGGCCGGCCAATTAGTTTGGCCTCCAGCCAAAAGAAGGGCACGTACATGCCGCTGTGGTACGGAGGGGACTACAACCCGGAGCAGTGGCCCGAGGAGGTCTGGGCCGAGGACGTCGCGCTCATGCGCCGGGCCGGGGTCACCCTCGTCACCGTCGGCGTCTTCTCCTGGTCGCGGCTGGAGCCGTCCGAGGGCCGCTTCACCTTCGGCTGGCTCGACCGGGTGCTCGACCTGCTCGCCGACGGCGGGATCGGCGTGGACCTGGCCGTCCCGACCGCCTCTCCCCCGCCGTGGTTCTCTCTGGCGCACCCCGACGCCCTGACCGTCACCCGGGAGGGCGTACGGCTCACGCACGGCAGCCGCGACACCTACTGCGTGAGCGCCCCGGCGCACCGCGAGGCGTCGCTGCGGATCACCCGCGCCCTCGGCGAGCGCTACCGCGACCACCCCGCGATGGCCATGTGGCACGTGCACAACGAGTACGGCACGCCCTGCCATTGCGACCACGCCGCCGCGGCGTTCCGGGCCTGGCTGCGGACGCGGTACGGCGGCCTCGACGCGCTGAACGACGCCTGGACGACCGCGTTCTGGGGCCAGCACTACTCGGACTGGGCGCAGATCAGCCCGCCCCGGGCGACGCAGTACCTCCCCAACCCGGCGCAGGCGCTCGACTTCCGCCGGTTCGTCTCCGACGAGATGCTCGCCCACTTCGCCGAGCAGCGCGACCTGCTCCGCGAGCTGACCCCCGGCGTGCCCGTCACCACCAACTACGTGCTGGCCGGCTGGGCCTGCGTCGACCACTGGAAGTGGTCGCGCGAGGTGGACCTGGTCTCCATCGACGACTATCCCTCAGGGCAGGGCATGACGGCGGCCGAGCAGACCGCCTTCGCCGCCGACCTCGCCCGATCGTGGGCGGGCGGGCGGCCCTGGCTGCTGATGGAGCAGGCCACGGGGTATGTTCTGGGCCCGCGCACGTCGCCCAAGGAGCCCGGCGAGATCGCCAGGCACAGCCTGCAACACGTCGCCCGGGGCTCGAAGGGCGCGATGTTCTTCCAGTGGCGAGCCTCCCGCGGGGGTGCCGAGCAGTGGCATCCCGGCATGGTCCCGCACACCGGCCCGGACTCCCGCGTCTTCCGTGAGGTCTGCGCCCTGGGCGAGGCGCTGAAGCGCATCCCCGCGCCGCTCGACGGTCCACCTGTCGTCGAGGCCGATGTCGCGATCCTGTGGGACGAGGAGGCGTGCTGGGCCGTGCAGGGGCCCGGCCTGCCGTCCGCCGAGATCGACTACCTCGCGGCCGCCGAGCAGGCCCACCGGGTGCTGTGGCGGCAGGGCCTCGCCGCCTGCTTCGCCCATCCGTCGCACGACCTGTCGGCGTACCGGGCCGTCCTCGTGCCGAGCCTCTACCTGATCTCCGACGAGGCCGCCCGGAACCTCGCGGCGTACGTGGAGGGCGGCGGCACGCTCGTCGTGTCGTTCTTCAGCGGGATCGCCGACGAGCACACCCGGATCAGGCTGGGCGGCTACCCGGGGGCGTTGCGCGAGATCCTCGGCATCCGCGTGGAGGAGTTCCGTCCGCTCGCCGACGCGATCGAACTGCCGGAATTCGGCCGCGCGACGGTGTGGAGCGAGATCGTCCACCTGGACGGGGCCGAGGCGGTCGCCCGCTACCCCGGCGGCGGGCCCGCCGTCACGTGCCACCGCCTCGGCGGCGGCACGGCGTGGTACGTCTCGACCCGGCTCGACGACCCCGGCTACGCCCGCGTCCTCGCCCACGCCGGGCTGGCCGGGAGCGGCATCCCCGGCGTCGAGGTCGTACGGCAGCGGGACCGGGTCTTCGCCGTCAACCACACCGAGGACGAGCAGCCCGTGCCGGTCGACGGCACCGACCTGATCACCGGCAGGCCCGTCGACGGCAGGCTCGACCCCGGCGGATACGTCGTCGTGTCCCTATAGGTGCGACGCGCGGTCAGCGTCCTACGGGGATCCGGGGAGCCGGCGCCTCGGCCGAACGGCGGTGCCGGGCGGCCTCCGCCGTCCCCTGCTGCGCCCTCTCCGGCTGCCCGGGCTGCTGCTTCTCCTGCGCCTGTTCCCGCGCGGGGCGGCCCTCGGCCTGCCGGATCTCGTTCTCCAGGTCGTCCGCCGTCGGCGCCTCCAGCATGCGGGGCACGATCGCGGTCCCGGCCCGGGGGACGGCCCAGAAGCTTCCGGTGCGCTCGCCGTACCAGACCATCCAGCCGGGCGTCCTGGCCGCCAGTGCCCGCGCCGCGTTCCTGCCCGCGGTGATCTCGTCCGCCATGCCGATCCTCCCGTTCGCCGTACTTCCGGGATCCGGCCCTCTACCCGCACGCGGACGGATCAAGCGCCGATCCCTGACGTTCCCGTGACCTGCCGGGTGGACCGGTCAGGTGCAGGCCATGGACCCGGCATGGTCGGTAATGCGCCCATAAAGAAGGAATGGGGAGAGTAAGCATTTTTCGAGAAAGGCGGGATACGCCTCGTTTGCCTGGCTAGCTGGTATGTTTGAAGTGCTCCAGTCTCCATCCCCGCGAGACCGGGCGGCCCGCAGCGGTCACCGCGCCCGGGCGCCCGCCTACGGCGATCACCCGAAGGCCGCGAGCCCCTACGGGACAGGGGTTCCCCGTGATCCCGGGAGGCTCGGGACACATCGCCAAAGATCGCCACAAAGCCCAACTTCTTTACCTATTTGCCACATTCTTGCGTACAGGTGGGATTGCCGGACGGACTCGCATACCATCGACCGTCGCGCATTACCGGGACCTGACACTCCGCCGGGTAGCGTCGTTCAAGACAGTACGCCCGATAAATCTGGATGAAGGCGCGTATATGACAACGCAGCAGCTCGAGATTACTGTGAGCGATCACCAGCCGGCCGTCGTGGTCGCGCTGCGAGGTGAACTCGACATCGCCAGCGGAGACACGCTCCGGAGGGCGATCAGGAATCTTGTCCGCCAGGGTCGCATCAAGATCGTGGTGGATGCGTCCGGTCTGCGGTTCTGCGACTCCTGCGGCCTGGAAGCGCTGCTGGACGCCCGGGACGACATCGAGAAGGCCGCCGGTTCGATGCGGCTCACCGGAGTTCACGGCATCTTGAAGATCGTCCTTGAGGCGACCCGGCTGCGCGACACGTTCGTCATCGACGGCACGCCCGTCGAGGCCGTGGCGGCCATGGTGCTGTCGGCCTCGCACGACGTTTCCATGGTCTGACCGTTTGACCGCCGCCCCCGCCCTCTCCCGAGGGCGGGGGCTTCTGACCGCCTGCCGCGATCGTTTGTGCCGGTCAGGTCCGGGTACGCGCGGACGAGGGGGAACGGCCCCGTGTCGTTCAGGGGAGGAACACGGACATGGATCAGTCCCGCGCACCCGTGCTGGAGGCGCTCACCGCCTATCGCCGGCGGGGAGACCTGAGTTTCACGCCTCCGGGCCACAAGCAGGGGCGGGGGGTGGATCCGCGGGTCCTGGAAGTCCTGGGCGAGGACCTTTTCAGGGACGACGTCATGATCCTGAACGGCCTGGACGACCGGTTGCAGACCAAGGGCGTGCTCGAAGAGGCGCAGCAGCTCATGGCGGAGGCGGTCAACGCCGAGCAGGCGTTCTTCTCCACCTGTGGCAGCTCCCTGTCGATCAAGAGCGCCATGCTCTCCGTGGCCGGTCCCGGGGAGAAACTGCTGGTCGCCCGCAACGCCCACAAGTCGGTCATCTCCGCACTGATCCTGAGCGGCGTCGAGCCCGTCTGGGTGCACGGGGACTGGGACGGCGATCTGCACATGTCGTATCCACCCACGCCGGAGGCGGTGGAGGAGGCGTTCAAGGCGGCCCCCGACGCCAAGGGCGTCATCGTCGCCAGCCCGGTGGACTACGGCACCTGCGGCGACCTGGAGGGCATCAACGAGGTGTGCCGCAGGTATGACCGGACGTTCATCGTGGACGAGGCCTGGGGAGCCCACCTGCCGTTCCACGAGGACCTGCCCACCTGGGGCATGGACGCCGGGGCGGACCTGTGCGTGACGAGCGTCCACAAGATGGGCAACGGGCTGGAGCAGAGCTCGGTGTTCCACCTGCAGGGCAACCGGGTGGACCCGGCCGTGCTCAAGGCCCGCGAGGACCTGCTCGGCACGACCAGCCCCTCGACTCTGATCTACGCGGCGCTCGACGGCTGGCGCAGGCAGATGGCGGAGCACGGCAAGGACCTGCTCGACCGCACACTGGAGCTCGCGGAGTCGGTCCGCAGGGAGATCGACAAGATGCACGGCCTGTGGGTGATGAGCAAGGAGAACACCCGCGCCTTCGACACGGACCCGCTGAAGATCGTGGTCGACGTGTCGGGGCTCGGCGTCGACGGCTACCACGCCGCCGACTGGGTGCGCGAGCGCTGCCACGTCAACCTCTCGCTGAGCGACCACCGCCGCGTCAGCGCCGAGATCACCGTCGCCGACAGCGAGGAGACGGTCGGCGTGCTGCTCGACGCGCTGCGCGCCCTGTCGTCGGCCCGCGACCTGCCGCCCGCGGCCACGATCGACGTGCCCGAGCCGGGGGAGCTGGAGCTGGACATCGCGATGCTGCCCAGGGACGCGTTCTTCGGCCGGGTCGAGATCGTGCCCACCGGTCAGGCGGTGGGACGGATCGTGGCCGAGATGGTGACGCCGTACCCGCCGGGTGCGCCCGCCCTGTGCCCGGGCGAGCGCATCACCGAGCCGGTGCTGAGCTATCTGACCACCGGGCTCGAAGGCGGCATGAACATTCCGGACGTCAGCGACCCCAGCCTGAAGACGCTGCGCGTCGTCGCCGAGTGACGGGAGCGCCCACTCAGGACCAGCACGGTCAGGACCAGCAGGAGGCGGCCGTCTGCGCCATGAGCAGCTCGGCCACATCGCGCAGCCGGCCGCGCCTGGCGTACGCCGCCCGCTGACGCACCGCCCCCGACCCGCTGCGGCGTACGCGCTCGAGCTGGTCGATCAGCGGCGTCCAGTCGCCGTTCTCCTCCAGCACCGGCCGCACGTGCTCAAGCAGGCGGTCGACCAGCCGCCAGGCCGGCACCCTGCCCATGGAAACCCCGGCGCCCATGGAAAGCCCGGCGCCTCTGGAAAGCCCGGCGCCGGCGAGCAGATCGAGGGCCTCGCCGTCCACGCCGTCGCGGGCGGCCCTCCAGTAGGCGGCCCGCAGCAGGGTGTCCTCGACGGCGGGGGCGGGCACGCCGGCCCGCACGTCGCGCAGCGCCGTCTCGGCGAGCCCCCGCACCAGTCCGGCCAGCAGCACGGTCTCCCCGGCCGTCGGGCACACGTCGGCCGCGCGGATCTCCAGCGTCGGCACATGATCGGACGGGCGGACCAGCCAGTAGATCATCTTCCGGTCGAGGATCGTGCCCCCGGCCAGCATGCCGGCGACCAGGCTCTCGTAGTGCTCGGCCGAGCGGAAGAACGGCGGCGGGTCCGCGCTCGGCCACCTGCCCATCATCAGCGCACGCCAGCTCGCGTAGCCGGTGTCCCTGCCGTCCGCGATCGGCGAGTTCGCCGTGAGCGCCTGCAGGACCGGGAGCCAGGGCCGCAGGTGGTTGCTGACCCGCACCGCCTCCTCACGGTCTGCGATGCCGACGTGGATGTGGCAGCCGCAGACGCCCTGGCCGTCCATGATCGCCCCGAACTCGCGGAGCATGGCCTGATAGCGAGGGCACGACGAGAGGGGCGGCACTCCCCCGTTGCCGTCCAGAGCGGTGCCGCACGCGACGAGCGCGAGCCCCGCGCCCGCGGCGGCGCGGGCGGCCGTGCGGCGCATCTCGAGCAGGTCGCCGTGCAGGTCCCGCAGGCTGGTGTGCACGGCGGTGTTGCTCTCCAGTTGGAACTGCGTCAGTTCGAACACCAGCCGGTCCGCCCCCGGCCCGGCCGCCCGCTCGCGGATCTCCCGCGCCGCCGGGGCGACCCGCCCGGTTCGCGGGTCGACGAGCAGGAACTCCTCCTCGACTCCGAGCGTGAGCGTCGCCGAACTCACGGTTGCCTGCGCGACGAGGGAAGGTCCTTGCACGGTGTCGAACTGGACCTCCCTTGTCACGTCTGGCATAAGCGGTCTTTTCAGGAGGGGTCCAGTCGTTCAGTCCCCCATTCCCCCCGGCCATCGGGCAAGAAACCACATATGGCGTTTCTTGACCGTCCGGCTTGCCCGCCCGGCCTGCCGTCCGGCGTGACCCGCCGTTCGTGGCTGTCCGCAGGCCGTACGCCCCGGTTCAGGGGCGTCGCTGCTTTAGACTGACGAACCTGGCCGGGCCCCCGGCCAGGCGTCATCCCCCGCGTCCCCCCCTTTCCCCCACCGTCCGACCGTCCCCGCCCAGCGTCCGCCGAGGTGTGCTTCGTGACCGCCGCCGTCGTACTGACCCCCGTGTCCGCCCCCGTCGCCGACCATGTGCTGGTCGTCGCACTCGACGGCGCCCTGGACTACACGAACGCCGAGCGGTTACGCCAGGACGTCGAGGCGGCCCTCGGCGAGGAGCACCGCGAGCTCGTCCTCGACCTGACCGGCATCGACTTCTGCGACTCCACGGGCATCCGGATCCTGCTGTCCGTACGGAAGCTGATGCAGGAGCGCAACGGCGCGGTGACGCTGGCGAGCCTGAACGCCCGGCTGGCGAGGATCTTCAGAGTCACCGGACTGATCAGCGCCTTTACCGTCGCGCCGGGCCTGGCGGAGGCCGTCGACGCGGTCGGCGCCCGGTCAACCCCCAGGTGAAGGCAGGGAACGAGTAACGAGACGGTAGCCTCGAAGACATCGGGCGGCAGACCCAGCCAGGAAGACAGCGGCGAGGAGGACAGGTGGTGGATCACCGCCGGCAGTGGCCGATAACGGATGATCTCGCGGAGCTGCGCGAGAACATCCAGCGGTACGCCGTGCAGGCGGGCCTCACCGGCCCCCGGCTGGACGACCTCATCATCGCCGCTAACGAGGCCGCCATCAACGTGCTCGAACACGGAGGGGGAGCCGGCACTCTGGCGATCTCCTGCGACGGCGGCGTGCTCGCCGTCGACGTCGCCGACCACGTCGGCGTGCTGCGGCCCGGCGCGGTGCCGAGCGAGCGGCCCAGCGGTCGCGGCGACCGCGGCTTCGGCCTGTGGCTCATGGGCGAGCTGTGCGACTCGGTGACCATCGACCAGGTCCCCGGGCAGTCGACGATCCGGTTGTCCATGCAGGTCGACGACGGCGCCGCCGACGGGGGCACCGCCTCCCTCGGGCGCAGCGCCCACCCCGTCTGAGCGGGCGCCTGCCCCCTGTTCGCCTGCCCCCTTGTTGCCTACCCCCTGTCGCCTGCTGCTCCCTGTCGCCTGGCCCTGCCGCCTATCCCCGTCGGCAAGCGGCGGCCCGTCGCGGACCCAGGCAGCGCCCGGGTTGAGCCCTGGTTGGCCCTGGTTATCGTCCCGATCCCGTAAACCGGGCCGTCACGGCTCTCCGGCCGCCTTAACCTGGGTCCGCGACCACCTCCTCATGGCTGCTGGACGGCTACCTGAGGAATGCCCATGACGCGGCGGCAACCGCGATCAGGGCGCAGAGGCGGATGGTCCGGGGTGTGCTGTCGACCACGTCCCGGACCGCTCTGGCCACCTCGCCGATCCACGAGCCGAACTCCGGGTCGTGAATCCGCCCTTCGTGACGGCGTCCCCCGCTCCCGCGGGGCCTGATAGCAGTCATCGGGGCCCCCTCCCCATATGCGCTGGCCGAGATCGATGTCTCGGACCTGTCGATCGGCCCGATCAGGAATCCGTTCCCGGCCGGTCCGGGGCGCGCCATGGGCGGAATCCCCGCCGCCGTCGCGCCGCCGACCCGGTAGGAGGGATTCCGGACCTTTCCCTGATGTTCACAGGTGACCCACCGTGCACGCAACGAATACGAGCGGGATTCGGGGTTCCGTACGAAGAGTGACGATCAGATCACAGCTTGCGATAGCTTTTGATCCTGATTTGTCCGTCGGTGCGAAGGTGTCTGTCCGTTTTGTCCGCAGCGCTTTCCGGAATTTTGGGTCAGCGCGCGACACGCCGTCATTTGTCTCAGAGGACGGCATCGGGCGGCATATCCGGGCCGCCCACGCCACGCCTCCACGACGTCAGGGACCGCGTTCGGATGAGGGATACCGAGACGATGTTACCGAACGTGACGCCTCCGTCACGCATCAACAGTCCGTGGCGGCTTCAGGCCCCGAGGTCGCGTACGGAGTTCTCGAGGCATCGCGTGAGCGCCTCCACCCGCTCCTCCGTCACCGGCTCGTCGCCGTGGGCCTCCGGCAGGTCCGCGCGGCGCACCACCACGAGCTTTTGGTGCCTCTCGTCGATCTCGTCGAGCGGCAGCACGAGGCACTCGCCCCGGACGAAGACCAGCGCGACGTCCGGGTCGGCCGACTCCAGCAGCCGCCGTACGCAGTCGGGGTCGAGCAGCGCCATCGTGCCTCCCTCGCCGATGCCTTCTACGGCCGCGTGCCCACGCCCGTCGTGACCTCCTTGATCCGCTCCCGGCCCGAGTCGGGCGCGAGCGGCGGGGTCTCCATGCCCGCACCGCGCCGCATTCCCTCGATCACGGCGCGCAGGGCGTCGACCGCGCTGTGCCGGGGCTGCCAGCCCAGCTCCTCGCGGGCGCGGGTGATGTCCATGATCGGGACCTGCAGGACCATCTCCACCAGGCCGGGCGAGGCCGGGATCAGCCGCAGGTGCCAGCCGGCCGACACCGCCGTGCGGACCACCGCGGCCGGGACCGGCAGCCGCCGCGCGCCGAGCAGGTCCGCCAGCACCGCAGGGTCGATGACGGGGTCGGCGGCGATGTTGAAGGCCCCCCGCACGTCGCGGGTGAGCGCCAGCCGGAACGCCTCGCCGGCGTCCCGCGAGTGGAGCGCCTGGAACCGCAGGCGCGGCATGTCCGGCACGAACGGGATCAGCTCCGGCCGCACCAGCCGCTGCGGCAGGAACGGCCCGGCGAACAGCCGCCGCTGCTCGGTCGCGGCCTCCTCCTTGAAGATGAACCCCGGGCGCATCCGCACCACGCGGATGTCCGGGTGGTCGCGCTCGAAGATGTCGAGCACGCGCTCGACGTAGGCCTTCTCCCGTCCGTACGCGGCGTTCGGCCAGCCGTGGGTCGGCCAGGACTCGTCGACGGGCGGGTCCTTGGGCCCCGGCGAGTACGCCCCGACGGACGACGAGTGGACGAGGACGGAGACCCCGGCCCGGACGGCGGCGTCGAAGACGCGCATGCTGCCGAGCACGTTGGAGTTCCAGGTCGTGACCGGGTCGTGCGTGGGCTGGAACAGCCAGGCCAGGTGTACGACCGCGTCGGCGCCGGCGAAGATCGGATCGAGATCGTCCCTGAAGACGTCGGCCGTACGCCATTCGGTCTTCGCCGGTTGCCAGCCCGGCATCCGCCTGGCGACCCCGACGATCGAGGTCACGCCCGGCTCGGACTCGAGGGCGGCGAGCACGCTCGTGCCGACGTTTCCGCTCGCACCAACCACGACAACTCGCATGAAATACTCCGTTTCCTGGCATTAGCCTCCACAAACCGCGATAGCGCCCATCCCCGACAATTTGGTGATCATGCGCTTCGGGTTGCCCGACTGGAGCGGGCCCGGAGATGGAGTTCCAGATTTCCCCTGGGACAATGCGGGGGAATCAGTGGTGGCGCGGGAATACCGCTACCTAGGAGGATTAAGTTCTCAATCTGGTCAGAGAGGCGGAGCAGCAGAGATGGCTCAGATCGTCGGTGGCGGACGCCCCGTCAATGACGCCGAGCGAAGGGTCATCGCGCACCTGCGGGACAACGCCCCTGACGACTGGCTGCTGCTGCACAACATCGAGATCCCGCGCGGGGCCGACCTGTTCGAGGTGGACGTGGTCGTGCTCACCGGCCACTCCCTCGTGGTGATCGACGTGAAGGGGGCCCGGGGCCGGTTCGAGGTGTCGGGCACCCGGTGGTTTCCCCAGCACCGGGAGGCGTTCGGCTCGCCGGTGGCCAAGCTGCGCGGCACCGCGCGGGCGCTGAAGGGCCTGCTGATCGAGGAGCACCGCGAGCTGGAGCGGTTGTACGTCGACAACGTGGTGGTGCTGACCGCCCCCGGAGCCGTCCTCGTCGATCCCAGCGGCCGCGACGCCCGGCACGTCACCACGATCGCCGGGCTCATCCCCATGCTCAGCGACGTGTCCCGGGTGCGGCACGGGTGCAGCCGCGACGCCGAGCCGTACCGCACCGCGATCCTCGAGGCGCTGAACGGCACCGTGCGCCGCTCGACGGCGCCGCCGCGCTTCGGCAACTGGGAGGTGGAGGAGCAGCTCGGCGGCGACAGCCGGGTCACCGAGTATCGCGCCGTCAACGCCACCGCCCCGACCAGCGGGACCGTGCTGCTGCGGGTCTACCGCGCCGACCCGATGGCCGAGCAGCGACGGCGGGTGGCCGAGCAGCGCCGGATCGCCAACGCCTACCAGTCGCTCGCGAAGATCCCGCCGCATCCCTGCGTCGTACGCTCGCGGGACTTCTTCGCGATCGACGACGAGAGCCGGTTCGTGCTCGTGCTCGACGACGTCCACGGGCAGGCCCTGCACCTGCACCTGACCGGGCGGAGGCTGGGCATCGACGCCAAGCTCGGCGTGATGGAGGACATGCTGGACGGCCTCGCCCACGTCCACGCCAACAACGTCATCCACCGGTCGCTGACCCCCGCCTGCGTGCTCGTCACCGACGACGGGAACGCGTTGCTGACCGGCTTCGACTACGCCAAGCCCGGCCCGCGCAAGCACACCGTGGCCAACGAGCTGCCCAACATCCTCGACGTCCACTACGTCGCCCCCGAATGCCGGGCGAGCCCCGACCGGATGACCCCCGCCGCCGACGTGTACTCGGCCGGGGTGATCGCCTTCCAGCTCCTCACCGGCGAGCTGCCCGCGCCCGGCGTGGACGCCGAGCCGGACGCCGGCGGCGTCGCCCCCGAGGTCATGGACCTCGTACGGCGGATGCGCGACCCCACACCTGCCAAGCGCCCGGACGCGGCCACGGCCCTCGTGGAGTTGCGGGTGGCCCGCGACGCCCAGCCGCGGCGGCGCGCGCCGTTCGGCGGCAGGATCAGGAGCGCCCTGCGCCGCCTGTCCCGCCACTCGGACCACTGACACACGGGACCTTCGTCTCTGTCACGGCCGTCAAAGGAAGGCTAATGTCCAGGTCATGATTCGGGTGTTCCTGGTGGACGACCACGAGGTCGTACGGCGTGGTGTGGCGGCGTTGCTGGACGCCGAGGACGACATCGAGATCGTCGGCGAGGCGGGGACGGCCGAGTCGGCCGTGGCCCGCATCCCCGCGCTGAAGCCGGACGTGGCGGTGCTCGACGTGCGCCTGCCCGACGGCAGCGGGGTGGACGTCTGCCGTGAGGTCCGCTCGAAGGTGCCCGGCCTGGC
>NZ_VIRJ01000038.1:0-76810 GCF_006874435.1 Microbispora sp. KK1-11
CCGGCGACAACCAGGCGGTCGCCCGGACGGTCGCCGCCCAGGTGGGCATCGATGAGGTGATCGCCGAGGTGTTGCCGGCCGACAAGGTCGATGTGGTCAAACGGTTGCAGGCCGAGGGCAAGACCGTGGCGATGGTCGGGGACGGGGTCAACGACGCCGCCGCGCTGGCTCAGGCGGATCTGGGGCTGGCCATGGGCACGGGCACCGACGTGGCGATCGAGGCGGCCGATCTGACCCTGGTGAGGGGGGATCTGCGGGTGGCGGCCGATGCGATCCGGCTGTCGCGGCGCACGTTGCGCACGATCAAGGGCAACTTGTTCTGGGCGTTCGCCTACAACGTCGCGGCTCTGCCGCTGGCCGCCGCGGGGCTGCTCAATCCCATGATCGCCGGAGCGGCGATGGCGTTCTCCAGCGTCTTCGTCGTCAGCAACAGTCTCAGGCTCCGCCGCTTCCGCTGAATGGTTCAAGGGCCGGGTCGTCCACAGCCTGTGGACGACCCGGCCTCAGTCATACGTGGAGCGCCGGCCGGCGGGGCGTCAGCGGGCCAGGCGGCGGCCGGTCTCCTCGATCAACTGCCACAGGACCGCCGCGAGCTCCGGACGCTCCTCCAGGACGCCCTCGATCCGGGCGCGCCAGGCGCCGACCTCGGCGGACAACGCGTCCTCGCGAACGCCCTGCACAGGCCGGGGCTCGTCTCGGTGGAGGCGCGCGCGGGTGCGGGTCAGGTCTCGTTCGTACGTGTGCCCGAGATGGCGTCCGAGCGTCTCACCGAGCCACCAGTAGGCGTCGTCCGTCGCGGCCGCGACGAACACCCTGGCGCTCTCCCACGCCACACGCTCCCTGTGGATGACGGCCACGCCATCGACGGTACGTCCGGACTTCACGGCGGGCAATGGCCGCTTCGCCACCGGTTTCTCGCCGGGCTTTTGGTGCTTCACCGGGAGCGCCCTGAGTTTGTCGCAACCCGCACACGGATACGAAGAGTAACGATCGAGCACGATTAGTTACACCTGAGATGAGGAATCTTCATGCACCACCCTTTCCGTCTTCTGTCCCTGGCCGCCCTGACCTGCGTGGGCCTGCTCGCCGCCGCGCCCGCCTACGCGGGCTGCGGTTGTGACACGCCGAAGGTCGCCAAGCCCGCGGCCGCCGCCGTGGACCTCGGCGCGAGGGCCGACGCGGGCCTCAGCCTGGGCCTCGGCCTCGCCGTCGACCTGGACCTCCGCCTCGGCCTGGACGCGCGGGCCGGCACCCACCCGGGGACCATGAGCTGCGGCAGGCCCATGGTGCTGCGCCGGTGCCGCTGACGGGGCCGGCGTGACCCGGCCGGCGCCGGGTCACGCCACCCGGAAAAACCTCGTGCACGATTGGACCGTTCACGTGCAGATGGCGGGCCAGGCTCCTAGAGTGGAAGGATGACCGGCACCACGAGCGAGCGGCTTCCCCGCATCCTCGATGACAAGATGTGCTTCGCGCTCTACGCCGCCTCCCGCGCCGTCACCGCCCTCTATCGTCCGCTTCTCGACGAGATGGGTCTCACGTACCCGCAGTTCCTGGTCCTGCTGGTCCTGTGGGACGGCCCCGAGGAGGGCGTCACGGTCAAGGAACTCGGCGCCGCGCTGCACCTCGACTACGGCACGATGACGCCGCTGCTCAAGCGCCTGGAGGCGAACGGCCTGCTGCGCCGGGAGCGCCGCATCGACGACGAGCGCACGGTGCAGATCACGCTGACCGAGAAGGGCGCCGGGCTGCGGGAGCGCAGCGACGACATCTTCGCCTCGGTCGGTGACGCGATGGCGCTCGAATCCGGGGAGTTCACCCGCACACTGGCCACGCTGCGCCGCCTGACCGCGAACGTCACCGCGTACGCGAACCGGCGAGACTGAGGGGCTGACGCTTCGCGACCAGCCGCCGCCTTTGTCGTCGGCAGCCCCGGCGGCCGGCCGCGCCCGCTCGCCTGCACCCTTCATGATCCGCACAACCGTGACCTTATCGGCGGCAGGCCCATGAGGTGCTGAGCGCGCGATTACCTTGCGCACAACTTAATTGTGCCCTAGTCTCTGGGGCGTGCGAGGAAACCGGTTGCAAAGGCCGGGGTCACGAACCGGAGATCAGAAGGAGCACGTCATGGCGTACATCACCGTCGGCCAGGAGAACAGCACCGACATCAACCTGTACTACGAGGACCACGGCAGCGGGCAGCCCATCGTGCTCATCCACGGCTACCCGCTGGACGGCCACTCGTGGGAGAAGCAGATCCCCGCCCTGCTCGGCGCCGGCTACCGCGTCATCACCTACGACCGCCGCGGCTTCGGCCAGTCGAGCCAGCCCACCGTCGGCTACGACTACGACACCTTCGCCGCCGACCTGAACACGCTGCTGGAGACCCTCGACCTGCGTGACGTGATCCTCGTCGGCTTCTCCATGGGCACCGGCGAGGTCGGCCGCTACCTCGGCACGTACGGCTCGGCGCGGGTGGCCAAGGCCGCGTTCCTGGCCTCCCTCGAACCGTTCCTGCTCAAGACGGAGGACAACCCGGAGGGCGTGGACGGCAGCGTGTTCGAGGGCATCCTCGAGGCCGTCACCAAGGACCGCTACGCCTACTTCACCGACTTCTACAACGCCTTCTACAACACCGACGAGAACCTCGGCACGCGCCTGAGCGAGGAGGTCGTCCGGGCCAACTGGAACACCGCCGCGGGAGCGTCGTGGTACGCCTCGTCCGCGGCCGTCCCCACCTGGACGACGGACTTCCGGGCCGACATCCCCAAGATCGACGTTCCGACGCTCATCGTGCACGGCACCGCCGACCGCATCCTGCCCATCGAGTCCACCGGCCGCCCGTTCCACCGGGCGCTCCCCCAGGCCGAGTACGTCGAGATCGAGGGCGCCCCGCACGGCCTGCTGTGGACCCACGCCCAAGAGGTCACCGACGCGCTCCTCGCCTTCCTGGCGAAGTGACCCGCAGGCGGGACATCCCGTCCTGAGATCGTTGTCGCGCGTTCACCCTCGCGTCCGTTTCACGGAAGGAGGGGTTCAGGACGAGGAAATGGGATCACATGGCCTGCCGTATGCACCGAAAGGTACGTCTGTGAGTTCCTCCCTCTCCCGCCGCGACCTCATGCGCTCGGCCGCCGCCGGCGGCCTCGGCATCGCCATCGCGGGCAGCATCGAGGCCATCGCCGGCCCCGCCGCCGCCCAGGCCGCCCAGGCGGGGGCCGGCAAGACGACCGGGTACGGCCCGGTCGTCGCCGACCCCGCCGGCCTGCTCGCCCTGCCCGCGGGCTTCTCCTACAAGATCGTCGCTCAGGCCGGCAAGACGGTGCTGGAGTCGGGCGAGCCGACCCCCAGCGACGCCGACGGCACCGGCTGCTTCCGCGGCCGTGACGGCTGGGTGCTGGTGAACAACCACGAGATCGGCGGCGACGAGCCCTACGGCGTGCCGGCCCTGCCCGGACTGACCTACGACCCGGGCGCGAAGGGCGGCACGACGACCATCGAGGTCGACAGGAACGGCAACAGGGTCCGCGAGTACGTCAGCGTGGCCGGCACGCACAACAACTGCGCGGGCGGCATCACGCCGTGGGACACGTGGCTGACCTGCGAGGAGACCGAGCAGCGGGCCGGCGGGGCCTTCCAGAAGGACCACGGATACGTCTTCGAGGTGGACCCGTTCGACCGCGAGGCCAACAAGAACCCGGTGCCGCTGAAGTTCCTCGGCCGCTACTCCCACGAGGCCGTCGCGGTCAACCCGCGCAACTCCGAGATTTACCTGACCGAGGACGCGAGCGGCCCGAACGGCCTGTACTTCCGCTGGACCCCGCCCCACGGCTTCCACGGCCGCAAGGGCGCGCTGCGCGCGCTGGCCCTGGGCCCCGGCGGCGACACCGCGGGGAAGCTGCAGGCCATGCGGTGCCGCAAGGGCAACAGGCACATCGCCGACCTGTCCGAGGCGACCCAGCCGGGCACCCGCTACAAGGTCGAGTGGGTCGACGTGCCGGACCGGGACGCCAAGACGACCTCCGTGCGCAAGCAGTTCACCGACGACCAGATCACCCGCAGCCGCAAGCTGGAGGGCGCCTGGTGGGGCGACGGCGGCGCGTACTTCGTCGCCAGCTACGCCCGGCACGACGACGGCAGCGTCAACGAGCACGACGGCCAGGTCTGGTTCTACGACCCCGAGTCGGAGACCGTCACGCTCAAGACGATCTTCGGTGTCAACCCCGACCCGGAGCAGGACACCGACTACGACGGGCCGGACAACATCACCGTCTCGCCGTACGGCGGCGTCATCCTGGCCGAGGACGGCGAGGGCCTGTCGCACCTGGTCGGCGTGACCGACAAGGGCACGCCCTACCCGATGGCCCGCAACGAGCTCAACGACAGCGAGTTCACCGGCCCGACGTTCAGCGACGACGGCCGCATCCTGTTCGCCAACATCCAGACCCCCGGCTACGTCTTCGCGATCACCGGTCCCTGGACCCAGAAGCACAACGGCCACGGGCACCACTGACCCCGTGCCGCAACCGCCCCACCCGGCCGGGTGGGGCGGTTTCAGGCCAGGAGGGCGGCCAGCGCGAATCCGGCGGCGGCGGCGAGAAGGCCGAGGACCAGGCTGCCGAGCGCGTTGAGCCCGGCCTCCAGGACCGAGCCCTCCTCCAGCAGCCGTACGGTCTCGAAGCCGAACGTGCTGAACGTCGTGAACGCACCGCAGAAGCCGGTGCCGAGCAGGGTGACCATCGCGGCGGGCAGCCCGAGGTCGTCCCGCGCGCCGAGCAGCAGCCCGAGCACGAGCGACCCGGACACGTTGATCGTCAGCGTGCCCCAGGGGAACACGCTGTCGTGCAGGCGCTGCACCAGCCGATCGATCAGATAACGGGCGGGGGCGCCGACGACGCCGCCGAGGAAGACGAGCAGCAGGGTCACGGCTCCGCCCGCCCCGGCTCACGCCCCACGTAGCGGTAGACCTCCACCGGATCGACGATCACCAGTCCCTCGGTCACCAGTTCGTCCAGTTCTGCCACGAACGCGCTGATCCTCTCCGGGACGTCCACGATGACGACGGCGACGGGCAGGTCCTCGCTGAGCGACAGCAGGCGGCTGGTGTGGATGCGCGAGGAGGCGCCGAAGCCCTCGATGCCCCGGAACACGCTCGCCCCGGCCAGTCCCATGGCGCGCGCCCGGTGCACGATCTCGGTGTACAGCGGCCGGTGCCGATACTGGTCGCTCTCCCCTATCAAGATCGTCAGGCGCTGCGCGGGGCCGTGCAGCCTCATCCGTCCCCCCTCCTGCGCCGCCGTACGGGGAGGCCCGCCAAGGCGCGGGCGAGGACGATGCCGCACCAGACCGCGACCAGCCCGGCGACCAGGCTGCCCGCCGCGTACACAGCGGCCGTCGGCCACGCACCGCGCGCCGACCTGTCCACGATCTCCGTCGTGAAGGTGGAGAACGTGGTGAATCCGCCGAGGAAGCCGACCCCGAGGAACGGACGGACGTAGCGGCGCGGCGGCCAGACGTCCAGGACGAAGACCATCAGGACCCCGAGCGCGAAGCAGCCGGTGACGTTGGCGAGGAACGTCGCCCAGGGGAATCCGGTGGGCGGCGCAGGGAAGGCCCGGCCGAGCAGAAACCTGGCCACGGCGCCGGCTCCGCCGCCGAGGGCGATCACCGCGAGGACGTCCCAGGTCCGGCGGCGGGCCGGGGCCGGGGCCGCCGGCCCGCGGAACATGTCCCGCTCGTGGCGAAGGTCCACGTCGGGGTCGACCGGCAGATCAGCCTCTTCCCGATCGCCGCGTACGCGCCGGCTCACGCCGCCCTCCTCACCTCGCCACCGCGCATCTCAGTTTAGGTGCCGCACCGGAACGGCCATCCGGGCCGCCGTGGCCGTCGCGGGCGATTCGCGATCAACAGCGGGATGCCCCTATTCAGGAATTGCTCACGACCACAATTTACGGGTCGGGACAGAACAGCAGCCAGGGCTTCCGACAGTCGCCGCTTTCCGGACATAGACCTGTAATGACCTGCTCGAATGCAACTCCTACATATAACAATAAACATATCAATTAACCACATAAGGTTCTATTGACAGCAAACCGGAGCCACCGTTGACTGGTGGGATATGGGCGTGATCACGAAAATGCCGCCGGTGGAAGCGTCGCCGGCGCGAGGTGACGGATTCGGATCGCGCACGGCTGCGGTCACGCCTTGTTGAGCGCCACCGGCGTCCCGGGCCAGGCCGGGCCCGGACGGTCGTGCGACCCTCACCTCACCGTCGACCTGCGCGGATCGCCGGGCTCGGTGTCGTGGCGGCTCCCGGAAACCGGGCCGGCCACGGACGCCGCACCCTGCGTCGTGCTGGCCGACCGTGCGGGCTGCGCCGAGTTCGCCGTCCTCCAGGAGACCCTGCACCACCTCGGCGTGCCGAGCGTACGCGTCGACGCCGAGAGCGTTGCCGCGCTGCGGCTGTCCGCCACAGTGACCGGCGGGGCCGGGCACGACCGCACCTGGCGCGTGCTCGACCTGGACGGCCGCCGGATCGCTCCGACCGTCGTCTGGGCGCGTCACTTCTCCCCCCGGGCCGTGCCCGCGACGGCGGATGCCGCACAGACCCTGCTGCGGGCCGAGTCCTGGCACGCGTTCGTCCGCCAGCTCCGCTCGCTCGCGCCGTCCAGCCTGCCCGGCAACCGTCCCGGCCGCCTGGAGCAGCTCGCCGGGGCGGCGGCGGCCGGGATCCGCGTCCCCCGGACGGTCGTCACCACCGCCCCGGCGGAGGCCGCCGCCGCGATGCCGGGCCGCCGGGTCGTGGTCAAGGTCGTCGGGGAGCATTTCATCGAGACCTCGCCCGGCCTCCTGACCGGGGTGCTCCCCGAGATCGCGGCACGTGCGGAGGTCCTGCGCCGGCCCGCCCTCGACTATCCGGTCATCGTGCAGGAACACGTCGAACACGACGCCGAGCTGCGGGTCTACCACGTCGCCGGGGCCGTGCACGCCTACGCCGTCGGCAAGCGCGCCCCCGACTCGCCGTGGCGGGAGGAGGCCGAGGTGACGGTCACGCCGGTCGCCGCCCCGCCCGCGGTCGCCGACGCCGTACGCAGGCTCGCGAGCCTGTGGGGGCTGACCTACGGCGCCTTCGACCTGCTGCTCAGCGCGGGCGAGGTGGTGTTCCTCGAAGTCAACACCGACGGCGACTGGCGCTGGTTCGAGGCGAAGGCCGGAGGGCGCGAGGTCTCCACGGCCGTCGCGCTCGCGATCAGGACGCTCCACCTTGCGGCCCTGGGGAACACCGGACCCCCGTCGCCGCTCGGACTCGTCGACTTCCTCCTGCTGGGCACTCGGACACCCGGCTCCCGCCGGTGACCGGGGTCGCCGCGCAGACCCGGACCAAGGAAAGCGCCATGGGTGACGTGAGCTCGCCTCGACTGCACTGCTCGATTCTCGGCTCGCTGGAGGTCCGCGTCGCGGGCCGCAGGGCCGTCATCGGCGCTCCGAAACAGCGGCTCCTCCTGGCGATACTGCTGTGCCACGCGAACGCGGTCATCCCGTCGGACCAGCTGATCGACTCGTTGTGGGGCGAGACCCCGCCGCGTACGGCCCGCAAGAACCTGCAGGTCTACATGTCCGCGCTCCGAAAGATCGTGGGCGATCGGATCAGCTTCCAGGGATGGGGCTACCGCATCAGCGCCGATCGCGAGGAGCTCGACCTGCTGCGCTTCCTGGAACTGGGCAGGTCGGGGCGCGCCGCCGTCCGGAGCGGAGACCTCGCCACCGCCGCCGCGCTGCTGGGCGACGCCGTCCGCATGTGGCGGGAACGGCCGCTCGAGGAGTTCTGCCATGTCCCGCTCGTGGCCGCCGAAGTGGGCCGCTTCACCGAGCTCTTCCTGTCGATCTACGAGGACTGGGTCGAGCTGGAGATCGAGCTGGGCCGCCACGTCGAGGCCCTGGGCTCCCTCGACGTCGTCGCCGCGCGGTTCCCCGCCCGCGAGCGCGTCGCCGCGGCCAGGATGACCGCGCTGTCGCGGTGCGGGCGGGCCGCCGAGGCCCTGGCCCACTTCGAGGGCCTGCGCCGGCACCTCGCCGGCGAGATGGGAATCGATCCCAGCCCGGTGATCAGGCAGCTCTACCAGGCCATCCTCCGCGGCGACGGATCCCCGCCCGCACGTCTGCCCGGCCTGGCCGGCGCCGCCCGTCCCCGGACCGTACGGGCCCTGGCGAACCGGCTGCCCCGCGCCATCGACGACTTCGTGGGCCGGGAGGCGGAGGTGCGGCGCATCCTGGACGAGCCCGCGCCCGTCACGGTGATCACGGGCGGGCTCGGCGCCGGCAAGACCTCCCTCGCCGTGCACGTCGCGCACCTGCTCGCCCCCCGCTATCCGGACGGCGCCGTGGTGATCCCGCTGCGGCGTCACGGCGTCCCGCGGCCGGCCGCGGACGTCCAGCGGGAGATCCTTGAGGGCGTCGGCCTTGAGGTCGCCGGCGTGCGCGAGGACGACGTGCTGGCCTCCGTCTGGCGGTCGTGGCTCGCCGACCGGAAGGTCCTGCTGGTCCTCGACGACTCGCCGGACGAGTCGAGCGTCCGCATGCTGCTCCCCGGCACCACGTCGAGCAGGGTCCTGGTGACGAGCCGGGGCAGGCTCAGCGGGCTGGAGTCGGTGGCCAGGATCGATCTCGATGACCTGTCCACGAGTGAGGGCGTCGAGTTCCTGAGCCGGTTGATCGGCCGCGACCGGGTGGCCGGGGATCTGCCCGCCGTCCTGCGGATCTTCCGCAGGTGCGGGCTGTCGCCCCTGGTCCTGCGCCTGCTCGGGGGCCGGCTCGCCGGGCTGCGGCACCTGCCGCTCGGCCTGCTGGCGGAGCGGCTGGAACGTACCGAGGACGTGCTGGACGAGTTCGTCGCGGGGGACGTGTCACTGCGCCGGCGGTTCGAGGAGTGCTACGCCCACCCGTCGTGGTCGCATCGCGCGGCGTTCCTCGCCCTGGGCGCGCTCGACGGCCCGGTCTTCGGGCACGAGGAGCTCGTCGCGGCGCTGGACGGCACAGAAGGGCGGGGCGAGCGGGTCATCGAGTCCCTGTTGGAGGCCGGTGTCCTGTCGATTCCGCAGGCCGAGACCGACGCCGAGGTGGTCGCCCACTCCTTGTCGTACGCGATGTCACCGCTCGCCCACCGGTTCGCGGCCGAGCTCGGCGAGGACCGGAACCGCTGAGGGCGCGGAACCGGCGGCGGGGGCAGCCGGCACGTCGAGGCCGCGCAGCGCGGGGCTGATCGAGGCCACCGCGCAGCCCGCCGCGAGCAGGCCGCCCACCGCCACCAGCGCGCCGGCGCCGCCGACGTACTGCGCCAGCAGGCCGCCGAGCAGCGGCCCCACCGGGGTCAGGCCCATGGTGGCCATGGTGAACACGGAGACCACCCGGCCCGTCATCGCGTCCGGGACGAGCCTCGCGAGCAGGACACGCAGGACCACGTTGAGCGCCGGCGCCGCGACCATCGCGAGGAAGAGCGGGACCACCGGCCAGTACGGCCCGAACGGCAGGGCGGTCGCGCAGACGGCCAGCGCGAAGAACCCGACCACGGCCAGCATGAGCCTGCCCGGCGGCAGCAGGCGTCCGATCCTGGCCGACAGGGTCGCGCCGAGCAGGCCGCCCAGGCCCAGCCCGGCCAGCACGACGCCGGTCGCGGCCGCATCACCGCCGCGCGACTCCACCATGACGATGACGGGCAGCAGCAGCGCGTTCGCGACGAGGTTGGCGACCAGGGCGAACGCCAGCCCGGCGCGCAGGCCGCGATGGCGCCACAGCCAGCCCGCCGCCTCCATGACGTCGGCCCGCATCCCGGTCTCGCGCCGCTCCACCGCCTCCGCCGGCCGGCGCGGCACCCGCACGCGCACCAGGCACACCAGCGAGACCAGGTAGCTGAGCGCGTCCACGGCGAACGGGAGGGCCCGGCCCAGGCCGAACAGGAAGCCGCCGAGTGGCGGCCCGGCGAGGGAGGCCGCGTGCCCGCGCGCCTCCTCCTGGGCGTACGCCTCGGGGAGCTGCCCGGGAGCCACGACCGCGCGGATCGCGGCGGCTCTGGCGGGCCCGAAGAAGGAGTCGGCCGCGCCGGTCACCACCGCGACCGCCACGATCTGCCACAGCGCCACCCTGCCGGTCAGGACGGCGGCGGCGAGCGCGGCCAGGGCGAGACACCGGACGACCTCGGCGGCGATCAGGATCCGGCGCCGGTCCCACCGGTCGACCCACGCCCCTGCGGGCAGGGAGAACAGGAGATTGGCCGTGATCCGGCAGGCGCCGACCAGCCCGGCCAGCGCGGCGGAGCCGGTGACGGCCAGGATCAGCAGCGGGAAGGCCACCCAGGTGAGCGTGGTCCCCAGCTCCGATGCCGCCGCCCCCGTCCAGAGCATCTGGAACCGGGAGTTACGGCGCAGCGGCGGCAGCTCACTGTGCTTGCCGGTGCGATCGCTCCGCTCACTCATGCTCGGAGCGTGCCAACCGGCGGTTGGCGTCCAGTAGGGACGCGGTATGGCGCCGGTATGCGCGGCCGGACCAGGCGTGATCGGGGCCAGTATGGCGGCGGCATGGCGTCGCCATACTGGCCCTGAACCCTCCGTCCTTACCGTTGGCGGCGTACCCCTGTGGCCGACAGGTCCCGCACGACCCGTCCCCGCACGACCAGGAGGTGGCCGATGAACAGCCGCGAGGTTCAGGGCGGGCCGGCACCGTTCGACCCGTTGACGGCCCTGCGTGAGGCGGGCCACCCGGTGGAACTGCTCAACGAGCGGCAGCGGCAGGTGTTCGCCGAGCTGAGCAGGCCGGAGGTCGAGCTGCTCAACTCGATCAAGACCCGCCTGGACGCGGCGGCCGGCGAGGTCGAGGGGCAGGAGCTCAAGCTCGTATGAGCGCCGGGGCGGCCCGCCCTGCGCGCCGGAACGTCGTCGTCGTCTTCATCGACCTGGTCGGCTCGACGGAGCTCGCCGAACGGCTCGATCCCGAGCTGCTCAGGGACGTCCTCGACCGCTACTACCGGGCGTGCACCTCCGGCGTCGAGGAGCACGGCGGCGTGGTGGAGAAGTACATCGGGGACGCGATCATGGCCGCCTTCGGCATCCCCGCCGGCCGCGAGGACGACGCGCTCAGGGCGGTCCGCGCCGCGCACGCCGCGCTGCAGCGGGTGCGCGAGCTGAGCGAGGACCTGGCCCCCACGCACGGCATCCGGCTCGACGTGCACTGCGGCGTGAGCGCCGGGGAGGCGGTGGTCATCGCCACTCCGGGAGCGGACCTGCGGGTCATCGGCGACACCGTCAACACGGCCGCCCGCCTGCAGTCGGCCGCGGGCGTCGGCGAGATCCTCGTCGGGGACGAGGTCGCGCGCATGGTCCGTGCCCAGGCGCGTCTCGAGCCCGTGCCGCCGCTCACGCTGAAGGGCAAGAGCAACCCCGTACGGGCCTGGCGGGTGACCTCCCTGGAGCCCGACACCGGCCACGACGACGACCAGATCCCGCTCATCGGCCGCGACTCCGAGATCGGGCGCCTGCGCGCGGCCTACCGGGACGCGGTGCGGGACCGCCGGTGCCGGGTGGTGACCGTGCTCGGCGTGCCGGGCATCGGCAAGTCCCGGCTCGTGCGCGACTTCGTCCACGAGCTGCCCGCCGGGGTCACCGTGATCAGCGGCCGGTGCCGCTCGTACGGCGTGGGGATCACCTATCGCCCCATCGTGGAGATGGTCGAATCCCTCGGCGACGACTGGCGGGACATCCAGCCTGCCCTGGAGGCGTCGAGTGGCTCCACCCTGCGCGGCCTGGCGACCGCCGACGCCTCGCGCGCGCCGCGCACCGGGGAGGACGCCGGCGTCGAGGAGATCTCGCGGGCGGTGCGCGCGCTGTTCGAGGCGCTGGCCCGGCGCGGCCCGCTGGTGGCGGTCTGGGAGGACCTGCACTGGGCCGAGCCGACCCTGCTCGACCTGATCGACGACCTCGCGGCGTGGCTCGCCGACGTGCCGGTCCTGGTCGTACGGGTGGCCAGGCCCGAGCTGCTGGATGCGCGGCCCGCCTGGGGGGACGACGCGGAGCGTGCCGCCGCGTTCGAGCTGGGGGCGCTCGACGCCGCCCAGATGGAACGGCTGGTCGCCGAGCTGGCCGCACACCGGCTGCCGGACGCCGAGGTGGTCGCCCACGACATGGCCGCCGGCCGGGCCCTGTGCCTGCGGGTGGCGCGGAGCTCCGACGGCAACCCGCTGTTCGCCGAGCTGCTGCTGGAGACGCTTGCCGAGGAGGGCGAGGACGCCCCGCTGCCGCCCACCATCCAGGCGCTGCTCGGCGCGCGCCTCGACCGGCTCGACGAGGGGGAGCGCGACGTGCTCGAACGCGCCGCGACGATCGGCCACGTCTTCACCCGCGACCAGCTCGGCATCCTCTGCGCCGCCGAGCCGCAGGCCCGGCTCGACGTCGACGAGCTGCTCGGGCGCCTGATCCGCACGCGCATGGTCCGGCGCGGGGAGGCGCCGGGGTCGTTCCGCTTCACCCAGACGCTGACCCGGGACACGGTCTACGCCATGACCCGCAAGGACCTGCGGGCCACCTGGCATCTGGCCCTCGCCGACCGGATCGCCGGCCAGGCCGGCGCCGCCGAGGCGTCCCGCGCCGCCCTTTCGTCCCATACCGGCGAGGAGAGCTCGCACGGCGACCTGACCCACCACCTGGAGACCGCCTGCCTGCTCAAACGGGAGGTGCGGCCGGACGACCCGATGCTGCCGGCGCTCACCGAGCGGGCCGCCCGCGCCCTGGTGGGCGAGGGCACCCAGGCGCTGCACCGCAAGGACCTGCCCGCCGCCATCGCCCTGCTGGAGCGGGGCCGCGACCTGCTGCCGGCCGGCCACGCCGAGCACCGGGTGCTGGCCGTGCGCATCTGCGACGCCGGGCTGGCCCGCGGCGAGGCCGACCGGCCGTACGACGCGCTGGACGTGGCCGAGCGGATGCTGCCGGACGACCGGCGCAACCGGCTGATCTGCGCCATCCAGCGCGAGACGCTGGCGGTGCGCTTCGGCACCCGCCCCGCGTCGGGCGAGCCGCTCCGCGACCTGCTGGCCGCCGACCCCGGCGACGACCTCGGCTGGTGCCGTTTCCACCATCTCGAGGCGCTGGTGCGCATCGGCGAGGGCCGGTTCGGGGCGGCCGAGGCGGCGCTGCGCGACGCCCTGGCCCGGGCCCGCTCCCTCGGCGACAGATATGAGGAGAACCGCCTGCTCAGCGGGCTCTGCGAGTTGGCGCAGTGGTCCCCCACGCCGCTGGCCGAGGGGCTGAGCCTGTGCGTCGGGGTGTCGGGCAGGTTCCGCGCCGACCGGGCGATGCTCCTGCCCGTCCTGGTCACCGAGGCGCGGCTGCTCGCGCTCGCCGGCTACGTCACCGCCGCCAGGGCCGTCCTCGACAAGGCCGACCAGTACGCCGGCGACCTCCACCTCGATCTCGCGGCGACGGCGGTCCTCCAGGTGCGCGGGCTGGTGGAGTCGCTCGTCGACCGGCACGCCGAGGCGGAGGCGCTGTTCCGCAGGGCGGCGGCGGACCTCCATCGGGCGGGCCAGTCCGAGCCGGCGAGGACGCTGGAGCTCTACGCCGCGCGCGAGCTGCTCCGGCAGGGGCGGCACCCCGAGGCCGCGCGGGAGCTGGACCGGTTGCGTGCCGCGGGCGGACGGCTGCAGACCCGCGGCGAGCTGACCCTGCTCGCGCTGAGCGCCCGGGTCGCGGCTCTCGACGGCGGCCACGGCGCGGCGGGCGCCCTCGCCGCCCAGGCGGAGGAGCTGCTCGCCCGCACCGACGACCCCTGCCTGCGCGGGGACGTGCTGGCCGACCTGGCGGTGGCGCACCGCGCGGGCGGGCGCACCGGCCCGGCGGCCCAGGCCGCGGCCCGCGCGCTGCGCGACTACGCGGCCAAGGGGGCGGAGCTGCCCGCCCGGCGCGTACGCCGGTGGATCGAGGAGGAGAGGCCAACGTGACGCAGCCCCCATGGCGCCGGGAGCGGCGTGAGCACTTCCCCGGCGTGCCGGCCTGGAGTCTGGCGACCTCACGGCTGGCCCCGGAGGAGTTCGGCGTGAGCCGCCTGGAGGACGTCACCAGGGAGTGGGCATGGGGTGACGACAGCGCGGGTGACGACAGCACAGGTGACGGCACGGGTGATGACGGCGCGGGCCGCGCCGACGGAGCGGGCGTGCGCGTCTGCGTGCTCGACACCGGGGTGGACGCCTCTCATCCGCGGGTCGGGGGCCTGGAGCGCTCGCTGGTGGTCGCCGACGGCGAGGACCTGACGGTCGTCGACTGCGACCCGGTGGACCCCGTGGGGCACGGGACCGCGTGCGCCGGTGTGATCCGCTCGATCGCCCCGGCCGTCTCGCTGACCTCGGTGCGGGTGCTGACCGACGGGCGCTCCGGCAGCGGGGCCGCCCTCCTGGCGGGGCTGCGCTGGGCCGTCGAGGAGGGGTTCGACCTCGTCAACCTCAGCCTGTCCACCACCAGGAGCCAATATCTGCCCGCGCT
The DNA here is from genome assembly GCF_006874435.1 of Microbispora sp. KK1-11. NCBI lineage: Bacteria > Bacillati > Actinomycetota > Actinomycetes > Streptosporangiales > Streptosporangiaceae > Microbispora > Microbispora sp. KK1-11. The sequence continues at coordinate 14,520 of NZ_VIRJ01000038.1, forward strand.
GCACGAGCTGGCCGACCGCGCGTACTTCCGGCGCTGCCTGCTGGTGGCCTCGGCCCACAACATGCCGGTCGTCAGCTTCCCCTGGACCTTCTCCTCGGTCATCTCGGTGGCCAGCCATGACGAGCCCGACCCCATGACCTACTACTACAACCCCGCGCCGCCGGCCGAGTTCCTCGCCCGGGGCGTCCGGGTCCCGGTGGCCTGGCGCCGCGGCAGGGAGATCCGCAGCACCGGGAACAGCTTCGCCGCGCCGCACATCACCGGGATCTGCGCGCTCATCCTGAGCAAGCACCGGTGGATGACCCCCTTCCAGCTCAAGTCCGTGCTCTACCTGGCCGCCAGCAACGTCGTCACATCCAAGGGAGGCGCGCATGTCCGTGCATGAACGGCGCTCCGACAGCGAAATCACCGAGCGCAGGCTGCTGCAGTCCACCGTCGAGGTCGCCCGGCACGTCTTCGCCTCGGCCGCCGCGTCGGTCTTCCTGGTGGACCAGGAGACCGGCGAGCTGGTCTTCGAGGCCGTGTCGGGCGAGGGGGAGCAGCACCTGGTCGGGACGCGCTTCCCGCCCGGCACAGGCATCGCGGGCTGGGTCGCGGCGAGCGGCCAGCCGATGATCGCCGACGAGGTGGCCGCGGTGCCGCAGTTCGCCCACGACGCCGCCGAGTCCACCGGCTATGTCCCCCGCAGCATCATGGCGGCGCCGGTGATCCGGCAGGAGAGCTGCATCGGGGTGCTGGAGGTGCTCGACAGATCCGCCACCTGGCGGGGGGACCTCGCCGACGTGGACCTCCTCGCGATGCTCGCCGCCCAGGCCGCGTACGGCCTGGAGCTTCTGCTGCGGCTGCGGCGGGCCGAGGCGGCGCTGCCGGCGGCGCCCGGCGGCGACGACGTCCACGTGCTGCTGCAGAGGATCTCCGACCGGGTGCCGCGCGACGGCGGCGCCGCCGACCCGACCGCCCTGAAGCTCCTCGCCGTGGCCGAGGAGCTGCTGCACTGAATCCCCTGGCGTGGTTTGGCCGAGTCTGGGACCGCGGCGGAGATTGCCGACCTGGTCGAAGGCGGTATGAGCCAGGACGAAAGCCACGATCGTCAGGGGGGAACAGCCGCTCATGGAGATGCCCGTAGTCAACCGTTGCGAGGCCACCTCGTGCGCGTACAACCGCGACCGCGTGTGCCACGCCACCGCGATCACGGTCGGAGACGCGTCCCACGCGCACTGCGACACGTTCTTCACCGCGCCCGCGCAGGGTGGCGACCAGGAGACCGTGGGCCGGGTGGGCGCCTGCAAGATGTCCGACTGCCGGCACAACGTGGCGCTGGAGTGCCAGGCGCCCGGCATCGACATCGGCTACTCCCAGGACGAGGCCGACTGCCTCACGTACGCCCCGGCGTAGGCGGCGCTCAGCTCTCCGGCCGGACCGCAGCGACCGCGGCGACCGGGGCGACCGGGGCGAAGCGGCCGATGGGGTTGACCAGCTCGCCGGCCATCTGCAGCGCGGCCGACGGGTCGGTCAGGTCCACCATCTGCCGGTTGTCGCGCAGTTGCAGGCGGTTGAGGCACGACAGGGCGAACCTCTCGGCGAACAGGTCGTAGCGCCGGAACCGGTCCGCGAGGTGCGGGACCGACCGCTGGTAGGCCGCCGCGCACTCGGCGACGGTCCGCCAGAAGGCGTCCTCGTCCAGCACGCCGTCCGTGGCGAGCACCGCGTTGAGGAAGCGCAGGAAGCAGTCGAAGACGTCGGTGAAGATCGACAGCAGCCGGTGGTCCTCGGGCACCTCCGCGCGGATCCGCCGGACCTCGGGCGGCAGGTCCGCGTCCGGGTCCATGACCACGATCTCCTCGGCGATGTCCTTGAAGATCACCCGTTCCACCGCGCCGCCGTCGAGGACCAGGATGACGTTCTCGCCGTGCGGCATGAACGCCAGGTCGTACGCGTAGAAGGCGTGCAGCAACGGGACGAGGTACGCGTCGAGGTAGCGCCGCAGCCACACCTCGGGGGCGAGGCCCGACTGCTCGACCAGCGCCGCCGCGAACGACCGTCCTTCTTGATCGGTATGCAGCAGGGAGGCCATCGTGGCCGGCCGCCGGCCCGGCTCCAGGCCCGCGACCGGGCTCTCCCGCCACAGCGCCGCCAGCATCTTCCGGTAGGGCGAGTGGCGGTCGGTGGCCGCCTCGTACAGACGGTTGCGGTAGCCCACGGCCGCCCGCTCACGAATTATCGTCAGGCCGGTCGCGCGGAGGACCTCGTCGTGCCTGATCAGGTCGGCGAGCCAGTCGTTGATCGCCGGGGTGCCCTCCATGTACGCCGCCGACAGGCCCCGCATGAAGCCCATGTTCAGCACCGACAGGGCCGTCTTGACGTAGTGCCTGGACGGCTCGCTCGCGTTGAAGAACGTGCGGACCGACTGCTGGGCGAGGTGCTCGTCGTCGCCGGGGCCCAGGCAGACCAGCCGCCGCTCGGCGAGCTCCGCCGCGAACGTCACCGAGATCCGGTTCCACCACTGCCAGGGATGCACCGGCACGAGCAGGTAGTCGGCCATGTCGAGCCCCAGGCCGGCCAGTGTTCCCGCGAAGCGGGCCAGGGCCTCCTCGCCCAGTTCGCCGCGCATGAGCCGGTCGTAGTCGATGTCGCGCGAGCAGGTGAACGTGGTGTGGTCGCGGTGGGCGGCCAGCCAGATCAGCCGTACGGGCGCGGCGGCCTCGGGAGCGTAGAGATGGTGGTCGTCGATCCCGTAGCCGATCCGGCCGCTGTTGGCCACGAAGCACGGGTGGCCCTCGGTCATGGCGGCCTCGATCTCCTGGAAGCCGGCCTTCGCCAGCTCGGCCGCGCCGACCTGCGGGCGGCTCAGCTTGTACGCGAGGCTCGCCAGCGTGGAGGTGATCTCCTCCAGGTAGACCGGGAGGATCTCGTCGCTCAGCCCGAGCGGGCCGCGCATCTCGGTGACGAACTCCAGCGCGTCGAGCGGCAGGGGCTCGCCGGAGGGCCCGTGGCGGGTGACCTCGCCGATGTGCCAGTGGTCGAGGGACATGACCGTGGCGGCGAAGCGATACTCCACGTGATCGCCGCGCACGGCGAAACGGCCGTCGCCGAGCGGGCGCGGGGCGAGCAGCCGCTCGTGGGCGAACTCGGCGAGCGCCTTGCGCACCAGCCGCCGGTTGGCCTTCTCCCACGTGGCGGGGGTGAGATGGGAGACCGCCTCGATGGGATTCACGCCGTCGCCTCCCGGGTCGCCGCGAGGAACCGCTCCCGGGTCGCGGCGAGGAACCTCTCCCGGGTGCAGACGCTCAGCAGGGCGTCCTTCTCCGGCTTGGCGACGGTGCCGACGACCTCGAAGCCGACGGCCGCGTTGAGCGCGTGCACCGCCGTGTTGCGCACGTCGGGCTCGACCACCACCCGCCGGGTCGCGGGATCGGCGAACAGCAGCTCCATGACCGTGGTGATCACGGCCAGGGTGAAGCCGTGAACCGGCGTCTCGGCGGGCGCGCACAGGAAGTGCATGCCGGCGTCGCCCTCCTCGGCGTCGTAGAGGCCCGCCAGCTCGACCCGGGCGGGGTCGTAGCGCTCGGCCAGGAAGGCCGGACGGCCGTTCACCAGCCCGAGGAACGCGTCGCGGTGCGGGTGTCCGACGATCTCGCGGTACTCCTGCTCCACGCGGGCGACGTCGGCGTCCTGCATCATCCAGAACACCGCCTTGGGGTGGGTGACCCAGGCGTGCACGACCGGGGCGTCGGCCTCCGGGTCGAGCCGGCGTACGGCGAGCTCGCCGACCCGGGCGTCCGTGCGGCGGAAGACGACGTCGCTGTGCCCACCGCTTCGCTCGCTCATGCCACCACGCCCTCGGGCGCGCCGAACTCCTGGAAGGCGATGGCCTTCTCGATGGGGTAGTGCTCCCGGCCCAGGATCTGGCCGATGATCCACGAGTTGCGGTAGGGGCCCATGCCGAGGTCGGGGGAGGTGACGCCGTGGGCGTGGGTGGCGCCGTTCTGCACGAAGATCCCCCGGCCGGTGACGTCGACGCTGTAGTTCCTGGCCACGTCGAACCGGCCGTGCCGGTCCCACCGGATCCGGTCGCGTACGGGGTCGAGGAAGGCGGGGGGCGCGTAGCGGTAGCCGGTGGCCAGCACGAGCCCCTGGGTGACGAGCGTGAAGTCGCGCTCCTGCTCCACGTGACGCAGCCCGAGCGTGTATTCGCCCCGGTCGGCGTCGTAGGCCGCCTCGCGCAGCTCGGTGCAGGTCAGCAGCCGGGTGGGGATCGGACCGCCGACGGTCTTGGCGTAGAGCAGGTCGAAGATGTCGTTGATCAGCGCCGCGTCGATGCCCTTGTAGAGGCCCTTCTGCTCGGCTTCGAGGCGATATCGGGTGTCCTCGGGCAGCGCGTGGAAGTAGTCGACGTACTCGGGGGAGGTCATCTCCAGGGTCAGCTTGGTGTATTCCAGCGGGAAGAACCGCGGGGACCTGGTCACCCAGTTCAGCCTGTAGCCGCAGGTGTCGATGTCGGCCAGCAGATCGCGGTAGATCTCGGCGGCGCTCTGCCCGCTGCCGACGATCGTGATGCTCTCCTTCGCCTGCAGCGCGGCCTTGGCGTCGAGGTAGCCGGCGTTGTGGACGAGGTCGCCGCCGAGGCCCCGGCAGGCCTCCGGCACGTAGGGCGGGGTGCCGGTGCCGAGCACGAGGTGCGGGGCCCGGTGTTCGGTCTCGCCGCCGCCGGTGACGGCGCGTACGACGTAGTGGCCGTCGGCCTCGTCGTACGTCACCGAGGTCACCCGGTGGCCGAAGCGGACGCTGCGCAGCCGCGCGGCGGCCCACCGGCAGTACGCGTCGTATTCGGCGCGGAGCTGGTAGAAGCTCTCGCGGATGTAGAAGGGGTACAGCCTGCCGGTCTCCTTCAGGTAGTTGAGGAAGGAGTAGGGCGAGGTGGGGTCGGCCAGCGTGACGAGGTCGGCGATGAACGGCGTCTGCAGCGTCACGGAGTCGAGCATCATCCCGGGGTGCCAGGCGAAGCCGGGCCTCGCCTCCAGGAACACGCCGTCGAGCTCGGCGATGGGCTCGGCGAGGCAGGCCAGGCCCAGGTTGAACGGCCCCAGCCCGATCGCGACGAAGTCATGAGTGGACATGCGTTACCTCCGAGTGGTCGGCGAGCGGGGCGAGATCGTCCACGTACCGCTGGGCGTGTCCGGCGAGGAGGTCGAGGACGTGCGCGACGTCGTCCAGCGTGGTCTCCGGATTGAGAAGGGTGAACTTCAGGTAGTGGCGTCCGCCGACCGTGGTCCCCGCGACGACGGCCTCGCCGGAGGCGGCCAGGGCCTCACGGGCGTACAGGTTCGCGTCGTCGGCGAGCTTGCGGCCGGGACCTTCCCGCGGCAGGTAGCGGAAGACCAGCGTGCTCAGCGGCGACCGCGTGACGATCTCGAAGCGCGGGTCCGCCGCGACCAGGGCGTACGAGGCGGCCGCGCGGTCCACGACCTCGTCGAACAGCTCGCCGACCGCGTCCGGGCCCATCACCCGCAGCGTCAGCCAGAGTTTGAGCGCGTCGAAGCGGCGGGTGGTCTGCAGGCTCTTGTCCACCTGGTTGGGGATCCCCCGCTCGGCCATCCGCCGGGGGTTGAGGTAGTCGGCGTGGTGGGCCGCGTGCCTCAGCACCGCGCCGTCGCGCACCAGCAGGGCGCTCGAGCTGACGGGCTGGAAGAAGGACTTGTGGAAGTCGACGGTGACCGAGCCGGCCCGCTCGATCCCGTCGAGCAGGTGCCGCCGTCTGCGCGAGACCAGCAGCCCGCAGCCGTACGCCGCGTCCACGTGCAGCCACACCCCGCCGGATTCACTCACCCCGGTCGATTCACACAGGGCGGCGATCTCCGGCAGGGGGTCGATCGAGCCGAAGTCGGTGGTGCCGGCGGTGGCCACCACGGCCATGACCACCAGTCCGGCGCGGCGGCAGCGGTCGAGTTCGCGGGCGAGCGCGGCCGGCCGCATCCGCCGTTCGTCGTCGGTCTTCACGGCGACGACGGCGTCCGGCCCGAGGCCGAGCAGGTTCGCCGCCTTGCGCACGCTGAAGTGCCCGGCCTCGGACGTGATCACGCGCAGCCGCGACGGAACGGCGCCGGCGTTCGTCAGGGCCTCCTCGCGGGCGAGCAGCAGGGCATGGAGGTTCGACTGCGTGCCACCGCTGGTGAAGACGCCGTCGGCGGCGGGACCGAAGCCGATCCGGCCGGCCGTCCACTCGATCAGGCGGCGCTCGATGAGCGTGCCGCCCGCGCTCTGGTCCCACGTGTCGAGCGAGGAGTTCACCGCCGACAGCACCGCCTCTCCCAGCAGCGCGGGGATCACCACCGGGCAGTTGAGGTGCGCCAGGTAGCGGGGGTGGTGGAAGTAGACGGCGTCGCGCAGGTAGACCCGTTCGAGCTCGTCGAGGGCGGCGGCGTGGTCGTGCAGCGGACGTTCGAGGTCGATCGCGGCGATCTCCGGCGCGAGCCGTTCCGGGGACACGCCGCTGAACGGCCGGTCGGCGCGCCGGATCCGGTCCGCCACCCGCTCGGTCGCCGCGGCCATCGCCCGCCGGTAGCCCTCCACCGTCCGGTCGTTGAACAGGTATGGCCGCGCGGCCCCGGCATGGGGATAGGTCATTGTCATCCTTACCGTGAGGAGTTAGGTTAGGCAAACCTAACTTTTGGGAGTCGACACGTGTCCCCGGGTGATTCCTCCGAAGCGTGGTCAGCCGAGCTTCTTGGCGTTCCGGATCGCCGAGGCAAGGCCCTCCAGGATCGGCGCGGCTCCGGCGTACGAGAAGCGCGGCACGGGGTCCCAGCCCACGACCTGGTCGGCCTTGACGGCGGGCAGCTTGGCCCAAGACGGCTTGGACGTCAGGTCCTCGGGCTGCAGCGCGGTGCCGCGGTTGTCGAGCAGGACCAGATCGGCGTCGTACTTGTCGGCGTTCTCCCAGCTCAGGTTCTCGTAGTAGCCGCCGTCGCCGGGCTTTTCCGGCTTGACGACGTCGACCCCGAGCTGGGTGAAGTACATGAGGTCGGTGTTGACCTCCGGGTTGGACACGTACAGCACGTCGGGGCTGCCCGAGGCGGCCAGGACCTTGATGCCGGGGTTCTCGGCGACCGCCTTGCGCACGCTCTCGGCGGCGGCCTCGAACCTGGCCTTGGCCTCGGCGACCTTCGGGGCCTTGAGGTCGGCGCCCAGCGACTCGGCGAGGGCGGCGTAGCGCTCGATCGGCTCGGTCATCGGGACGCGGGCCGTGCTGATGGCGACCGTGGGAGCGAGCTTGACGATCTTGTCCTTGCTCTCGTCCGGGACGTACCACAGGGCCCCGGGGTCGTACATGTGCGTCACGAGAAGCTCGGGACGCAGCGCGGCGTACTTCTCGATGTTGAACTCGCCCCAGACGTTGCCGAGGATCGTGACCTTGTTCACGTCCAGGTCGCCGGCCTGCGGCTCGGGCGAGCCGCCGGCGCGCTTCGTCTCGCCGAAGACGCCGACGACCTTCTGCTGCAGTCCGTAGTCGGCGAGCACCGCCGCCGTCCCGGTGAACGCCACGACCCGCGACGGAACGGCCCCCGCCGTGACCGTCTCCTTCCTGTCGTCGGTGAAGGACCACGATTTCGCGCTCTGACCTGCGGTGGAGGGCGCCGGATCGCTCGACCCGCAGGCGGCCAGCGCCAGGGTGAGTACGGCCGCTCCGCCCGCCGCGAAGAAGCCGCGACGGGACGTGGGGGAGTTCAGGTTTCGCACGGTTCGTCTTTCTCTCGCATGACCCAGGGGTCTTGGGGCTGATCGTTAGTTAGGTTACCCTTACCTAAGTTCTTGTCCAGAGGGGTGATGGAAATCGCCCCACGCCCCCCACCGGAGCCGGTCGTGGTCGTCATGGAGTCCTCGCAGATCAGCGGGCCTGCGGGGCCGCCGCGTAAACGCGCGGAAAACGGCCGGCGCGCCGCGGCGCTGCTGGGCTCGGCGGTCGCCCTGGCCGCCCTCCTCGTGCTCAGCCTCGGGCTCGGCGCCCGGCAGCTCTCCCCGGCCGAGGTCTGGCACGGGCTCGTCGACGCCGACTCGGCCGCCTACACGGTCGTCCACCAGATGCGGCTGCCGCGCACCCTCCTCGGGCTGCTCGCCGGAGTCGCGCTGGGGGTCGCCGGCGGCGTCATGCAGGCGCTGACCCGCAACCCGCTGGCCGACCCCGGCCTGCTGGGGATCAACGCGGGCGCCTCGGCTGCGGTGGCCACGGCCGCCGGGCTTTTCGGGGTGGCGACGTTCCAGGGCTACGTCTGGTTCGCCCTGGCCGGCGCGGCGGTCGTGTCCGTGCTGGTGTACGCGGTGGGCGGCGGGCGCGCGGCCACCCCGGCGCGGCTGGCGCTCGCGGGAGCCGCCATAAACGCCGCGCTCTACTCGTACGTGAACGGGACGATGCTGCTCGACGCGGCCTCGCTGGAGACCATGCGCTTCTGGACGGTCGGCTCGCTGGCGAGCGCGCAGGGCGAGACCGCGGCCATGCTGACGCCGTTCGTCGCGGCGGGCCTGCTGCTGGCTCTGGCCCTGGCCAGGCCGCTCAACGCGCTCGCGCTCGGCGACGACTCGGCGCGCTCGCTCGGCGCGCATCCCGCCCGGGTGCGGGCGGGCGCCATCGTGGCGGTGACGCTGCTGTGCGGGGCGGCGACGGCGGCCTGCGGGCCCATCGTCTTCGTCGGGCTCATGGTGCCGCACCTCGTCCGGGCGCTGACCGGCCCCGACCAGCGCTGGATGCTCCCCTGCTGCGCGCTGCTCGCGCCCGTGCTGCTGCTCGGCGCCGACGTGCTCGGGCGGCTGGTGGCCAGGCCGGGCGAGCTGCAGGCGGGCATCGTCACGGCGGTGCTGGGCGGCCCGCTGTTCCTGTACTTCGTGCGAAGGAAGGTCCGCGCATGAGCGAGCTCAGCGAGCGAATCAATAGGCACAGCGCGATTCGCTCATGCGACTCCGAGCCGTCAGGCGAGGAGGTGGCATGAGCGCCGTACGGCCGATGGCCGTTCGAAGGATCGCCGGCGGTGTGCCCCTGCGGGTCAGGGCCGTCGCCGTGGGAGCCGGCGGCCTGCTGCTCGCGCTCGTCTTCGGCGTGCTCGCGGTCGGCGGCGGCGACTACCCGATGAGCCCCTCCGACGTCGTCCGCACCGTCCTGGGCGGCGGCAGCCCGGCCGAGGACTTCATCGTGCACGAGCTCCGGCTGCCCCGCGTGGTCACCGCGCTGCTCGTGGGCGCCGCCCTCGCGCTGGCCGGCGCGGTCTTCCAGTCGCTCGTACGCAATCCGCTGGGCAGCCCCGACCTGCTCGGGTTCACCCAGGGCTCGGCGGCCGGGGCGCTCCTCGTGGTCGTCACGGGAGGCGGCAGCGCGGCGCTCGCGGGCGGCGCGGTGCTCGGCGGGGTCGTCACCGGAGCGGTCATCTACGCGCTGGCCTGGCGCGGCGGCCTGCACGGCCATCGCCTCGTGCTGGTGGGCATCGGCGCCACCGCGATCCTCACCGGCGTCAACGGCTACCTGCTGACCCGGGGACGGCTGATGGAGGCGGCGCGGGCCATGCTGTGGCTCACCGGCAGCCTGGACGGGCGCGGCTGGGAGGACGTCCTCCCGCTGCTCGTCGCGACGGCGGTGCTGGCGCCGGTGGTGCTGCTCGGCTGCGCGCGCCCGCTGGCGATCACGGAGATGGGCGACGACCTGGCGCGCGGCCTCGGCGTACGCGTCCAGGGCCTGCGGCTGGTCCTGCTGACGGCGGCCGTGCTGCTCACCTCTCTCGCGGCGGCGGCCGCCGGGCCGGTGTCGTTCGTCGCGCTCACCGCCCCGCACCTGGCCAGGCGGATGACCGGGGCGCCCGGGCCGAACCTGCTCGTCGCGACGTGCACGGGCGCGGCGCTGCTGACGGGCGCCGATCTGGCCGCGCAGCGGCTGTTCGCGGGCCACCAACTGCCCGTCGGGGTGGTGACGGGGGTGCTCGGCGGCGGCTACCTCGTCTGGCTGCTCGCCGCCCAGCGGAAGGCGGGACGGATATGACCCGGACGATCGAGCACGGAACCAGCGGACATGGGAACGGAGTGGCGGGCATGCACGACGACGGGCCGCGCCTGAGCGGCAGCGCGCTGACCCTCTCCTACGACAAGAGGGTCGTCGCCGAGGGCCTCGACGTCGTCATCCCCGACCGGTCCTTCACCGTGATCATCGGGCCCAACGCCTGTGGCAAGTCGACGCTGCTCCGGGCGCTGGCACGCATGCTCCGTCCGGCCGCCGGGACCGTGCTGCTCGACGGGCGGGACATCACCTCTCTGCCCGCCAGGAAGGTCGCCAGGACCCTCGGCCTGCTGCCCCAGACGTCCGTCGCGCCGGACGGCATCACGGTCGCCGAACTGGTCGGCCGCGGGCGCTATCCCCACCAGCGGCTGCTGCGCCAGTGGTCGGCCGGCGACGAGCGGGTGGTGCGCGAGTCGATGGAGGCGACCGGGGTCGCCGACCTGGCCGGACGCCTGGTCGACGAGCTGTCCGGGGGGCAGCGCCAGCGCGTGTGGATCGCGATGGCGCTGGCGCAGGAGACGCCGCTGCTGCTCCTGGACGAGCCGACGACCTACCTCGACATCGCCCACCAGATCGAGGTCCTCGACCTGTGCGCCCGGCTGCACGAGGAGCGCGGACGCACGCTCGTGGCGGTGCTCCACGATCTCAACCACGCCGCCCGCTACGCCACCCATCTGATCGCGATGCGCGACGGCCGGGTCGTGGCCGCCGGGGCGCCCGGAGAGGTCATGACCGCCGACCTGGTGGAGGAGGTCTTCCGGCTGCCCTGCCGGGTGATCGACGACCCGGAGACCGGCACTCCGCTGGTCGTTCCCGCCGCCCGCCGCCGTGCCGAATCGGCCACGCGGTGATGAGGACTCCGCCGGGGACGACGTCGTGAACATCCTGCTGTCGGAGACGGCGTCATGAGCAGGGTGTATCGGGACGCCTGGGGCATCCCCCACCTGCGCGCGGGCGATCCGTACGAACTGGCCTTCGCCCAGGGGCGGGTCACGGCCCTTGACCGGGCCTGGCAGATCGAGGTCGAGCGGCGCAGGGCGACCGGCACGTCGGCGGCGATCCTCGGGCCGGACGCCGTCTCGTGGGACCGCTTCGCCCGGCAGGCCCGGCTCGCGGACACCGCCGAGCGCTGCCTGCACGCCCTGGACGACGACACGGCGCGCTGGCTGAACGCCTACGTGGACGGGGTCAACGCCGGGCTCCCCGAAGGGGCGCGCCGGGCTCCGGAGTTCACCGCGACGGAAGCGGCACGCCCCGAAACGGCACGGCACGACGGCACACGGCTCGAAGCGGCAGGGCTCGAAACGGCAGGGCTCGAAACGGCAGGGCTCGAAACGGCAGGGCTCGCGCCGGGCCGGTGGGAGCCGTGGACGCCGATGGCGGTCTGGCTGTCCCACCACATCCTCTTCGCGCACTTCCCGGCCAAGCTGTGGCGCGAGGCGGTGGCCGAGCGGCTGGGTCCCGAGGCGGTCGCGCTGTTCGCGGCCGACGGGCCGGGCACCGGCGGGAGCAACGGCTGGCTGGTTCCCGCCGATCGCACCGCCACCGGCGCGGCCCTGATCGCGGGCGATCCCCACCGGTTCATCGAGGACCCCGGCTTCTACCAGCAGATCCGCCTGGCCTGTCCCGAGTTCGACGTGGTGGGACTGGCCGTGCCGGGTGTTCCGGGCATCGCCCACTTCGGGCACGCCGGCTCGGTCGCCTGGGCGATCACCAACGCCATGGCCGACTACCAGGACCTCTACCGCGAGCGGCTCCGGCGCGGGGACGGCGGCGTCGAGGCGCTGGGACCGGACGGCTGGCGTCCCTGCACCGCCCACGTCGAGGCCGTCGAGGTGGCGGGGGAGGCGCCGGTCGAGGTCGAGGTCGTCGAGACCGAGCGCGGCCCGGTCGTCATGACGGACACCCGCGTCCGGAGGGAGACCGGCCACGGACGCGTGTGGGAGGCGGTGAGCCTGCGATACCCGCCTCGGGTGCGCCGTGACCTGGGGTTCGCGGCGCTGCCGGCGCTGCTGCGGGCGAAGACCGTGGCCGACGTGGACCGGGCCCTCGACCGCTGGGCCGAGCCCGTCAACGTCGTGCTCGCCGCGGACACCGACGGCGGGCTGCTGCACCGCGTCGCCGGGACCGTGCCCGTCCGCCACCCCGACAACGGGCTCCGGGTCGTGCCCGCCTGGGAGCCCGGCCACGAGTGGGACGACCGGCCCGCGCCGATGCCACGCCGCGAGGTCCGCGGCATCACCGTTATGGCCAACGAGCGGGGGATCGCCGCGCCGCTCGGCGTCGAGTTCGCCCCGCCCCACCGCGCCGACCGGATCAGGCGCCTGCTCGACGGGTCGCCGCGCTGGTCGGCCGGGGACATGGCGGCCGTCCACACCGACACCCTGCTGCCCGGCGCCGGCCCTCTCCTCGACCTGCTGGCCGGACTGGACGGGCTCGGCCCCGAGGCCGTACGCCTGCGGGACCGGCTGTCGGCCTGGGACCGGCGCATGGACGCCGGCAGCACCGGCGCGGCGGCGTACGCGGCGGTCCGGGCCGAGGTGGTGCGTCGCCTGACGGCCCATCCCGCCCTGGCCTCCCTGGCCGGACTGGACGAGGAGGTACCCGAGGTCTTCCGGCCGTGGCTCGCGCCGGCGCCCCGTGTCGCGTACGCCCTGGAGAGCCTGCTGACGACCGGCCTGCTGCCCGGGCTGGACCGGGCGGCCCTCGCCGAACCGGCCCGGGCGGCGCTGGAGGACGTTGCGGCGCGCGGTGAGACGAGCGGCGTCTCGTGGGGCGACCTGCACCGGCTCGCCCCCTGGCGGGCGGTGCCGTCCCCTGCGATCTCACCCCCTGTGGACGACCCGGGCTCTGTGGGCGCGGCGCCGGTGGAGGCGGGCCTGCCGGGCGACCACGACTGTGTGCTGTCCACGTCGAGCGTGCCGGGCGTCACCCATCACTGCGCCCGGGGCCCGGCGGCGCGCTACGTGTGGGACCTCGCCCGGCGTGACGGGAGCCTGTGGATCGTCCCGTTCGGCGCGAGCGGCGTGCCCGGCGACCCCCATCGGCGTGACCAGCACCCGCTGTGGCTGCGCGGCGAGCTCGTGCCGGTGATCACGGACTGGAACCGATTGACGGAGGAGCGACATGACCCCTGACGCACACACCCCGGCCCCCGCACGGCGCGAGGCCGTGTGGGAGCAGGTGGTCGAGGGATTCGGTGCCTTCCGCATCGTGCCGGTGGACCCGCCCGCCGACGCCGGGCTGATCCACTCCTGGGTCGTCGAGGAGCGGGCCCGGTTCTGGGGCATGCTCGACGCGAGCCGCGAACGCGTTCTGGAGATCTACGACTACCTGGACGGTCTCGCCACCCACCACGCCTATCTCGTCCACCGCGACGACCGGCCGGTGGCGCTCTTCCAGACGTACGAGCCCGAGGCCGACCCGGTCGGGGAGTGCTACGACGTCCAGCCGGGCGACTTCGGCGTCCACCTGCTCCTCGGACCGGCGTCGGGGGAGGGCGAGCGCGGCTTCACCCCCGCCCTGCTGTCCGTGCTCCTCGCGTACGCGTTCTCCGACCCGCGCAACACCCGGATCGTGGCCGAGCCGGACACCCGCAACGACAAGGTGATCGACCGGATGCTGCGGACCGGCTTCACCCTCGGGCCCGAGATCGACCTGCCGGACAAGCGGGCCCGGCTGCTCTTCCTCACCAGAGACCACCGCTGACACAAGGAGTGCGGAGTGCTGCTCGACGCCCTTTCCGACCATCTGGAAGGCCTCGCGGCGGAGCGGGGCGGCGTGCTGGGGGTCCTGCCCAGGCTGGTCGCCGACGACTCCCCCGGCTGGATCCCCGCCGCCGCCCTCGTGCGGGAGCCGTACGAGGGGCTGCTCGCGCTGGTGGACGAGACGGGCGGACGCTGGAGCGCGCCGCGTCACGTCGCGGCGGCGCTGCTGTGGAAGACCTACGGCTACTGGCACACGATGCCGATGGCCCTGGGCTGGGGTCTCGGCCGCCGGGTGCCGCTGATGCGCCTGAAGGACACGCTGGTCAGGCCGTCCGCGGCCGGGGTGACGGTGGCGGCGTCGCGGGTGACCGTGGCCGTGCTCCCCGGCGACCCGCTGGCCGGGATCGAGGGCACCGTCGTCGTCCCCGACCTCGCGGCGGCCATCAGGGAGGCGCTCCTGGAGAGCCAGTATCCGTTCGTCAAAGCGCTCGGCGCCCTGACCAAGGTGGGCGAGCGCACCCTGTGGGGCTCCACCGCGGAGGCGTTCGCCCACCCGCTGCTCACGCTCGGGTCGTACGCCGAGGCGGCCCGGCTGCTGGACGAGATCGGGCCGCCGGTGGCCGGACTGCTCGTGCCCGACGGTGACGGATACCGCCGCCGCACGTGCTGCCTGTGGGTCACGCTGCCGGACGCCGACCCCTGCTCCACCTGCTGCGTACGGTGAGCCGCACATGAGATCGTGACAGTCTCCCGCGCCCGCCGGGGACCGGTGCTCACCGCGTCCCGAGGCTGCGGGTGATGCCATCGGCGACCGCCTGGAGTTTGTCCGGGTTGGCGACGTTGTGGATGGTGGTGATCCGGCCGTCGGTGTCGAAGTCGAAGGTGACGGTGGCGATCACACGACCGGGGCCGCTGAAGACGATGCCGGGACCGCCGTTGATCTCGACGAGCTCGGCGTTCATGTCGGCGGGCGCGATGCCCTGGTAGCTGACGGTGCCGACGGCCGCGAACCAGGCGGCCACCGTCGCCGCGCCCACCACCGGGCGCAGGGCCTGGCGGACCTTGCCGCCGCCGTCGGTCCACAGGGTGACGTCCGGGGACAGCAACTCCATCAGGGCGTTCATGTCGCCACCGGTCGCGGCGGCGAAGAACCGCTCGGTGACCTCACGCTGCCGCGACCGGTCCGCCGCGAAGCGCGGCCGCCGGGCCCGCACATGCTCGCGAGCGCGGTGCGCCGCCTGCCGGACCGCGGTTTCCGAGCGCTCGACCGCCTCCGCGATCTCGGCGTGGCTGAAGCCGAAGACCTCCTTCAGCACGAACACCGCGCGTTCGAGCGGGCTCAGCGTCTCCAGCACCACGAGCATCGCCATCGACACCGACTCGGCGTCCGCGACGGTCTCAGCGGTGTCTCCGCTGGTGAGGATGGGCTCCGGAAGCCACGGCCCCACATAGGCCTCACGCTTGCGCTGGGTGGAGCGCAGCCGTTCCAGCGCCACATTCGACACGATCCGCGTCAGGTACGCCTTCGGGTCGGCCACCTGCGAGCGGTCGGCCGCCGCCCAGTTGATCCAGGCGTCCTGGACCGCGTCCTCGGCATCGGCCGCGGTGCCGAGGATGCGGTAGGCCACCGAGAACAGCAGGTTCCGATGCTGGACGAACACCTGATGGTCGAGGTCGGAAGGCCGGCTCATCACACCTCCCGCACCCGGGTGAAGCGGCCCCCGCGGGGCCAGAACGCGCCCGAGGCGGGCATCTTCTTCATGCGGCCCCACGTCGGCCAGGGTGCAGCAGTCACCGTCTCCTTGTATCGGACGGCGATGCGTCCGGTCAGGTACAGCCCCCGGGGGCTGTCGTCGGGGTGGGTGAACTGCACGACCGCGTCGTTCCTGCCCAGGCTGACCGGCGTGTGGTAGTAGCCGAAGCGGAACGGCTTGGGCCGCTTGCCCTTCAGCTCCCGGACGATCGACACCGCGGCGTGCACACCGGTCGGCATGCCGCCCTGGCAGGTGCCGTGCATGACGCCGTAGCCCTGGCGGATCGCCGCCGCGTCGCCCACGGCGTACACCTTGGGGTGGGACACCGACCGCAGCGCGGCGTCGGTGACGACGCGGCCGCGTTCGTCGACGGTGATTCCGGCGGCGGCCGCCAGCGGTGACACCCGCGTACCGCTCGTCCACAGGACCGCGTCTGCCGCCACGCTCTCCCCGCCGGCCAGCTCGACCGTGCCGGGCAGCACCTTCACCACCTCGACCCCGCTGCGGACCCGCACGCCCAGGCGGTCGAGCGCGGACCGCAGATAAGCCCTGGCCTTCGGGTTCATGGCCGCACCCGGCTCATCGCGGCCCAGCAGCACGACGTTCAGCTCCGGGTGCCGCTCGGCGATCTCCGCGGCCGACTCGACGCCGGTCAGCCCACTGCCGACGACCACCACCGTGCCGCTGCCGAGCCGCGACAGCCGGTCGGCCAGCACCTCGGCGTCCTGGGCGCTGTTCAGGGTGTACGCGTGGTCCTCGACGCCCGGCACCGCCGCCGTGTCGGCCACGCCGCCCAACGCGTACACCAGCGTGTCGTAGGGCAGGACGCGTTCGTCGTCGATCCGCACGGTCTTCGCGTCCACGTCCACCGCCGTCACCCACCCGCGCTCGAAGTTCGCGCCCGTACCCTCAAGCAGCTCGGGGATGCTCAGCTCGGCGAGCCGCTGTCCGGTCGCCGTCATGTGCAGCCGCAGCCGCTCGGTGAACCGCTCCTGCGCGTTCACCAGGGTCACCCGCACCTGCTCGCTCCGCTTGCCGACCCGGCACGCGAGCTGGATCGCCGCGGACAGGCCCGCGTACCCCGCTCCCAGGATCACCACGCGGTGGGTGGTCGCCGTGCCGGCTTCGTGCTGTGCGCTCATCGCTTCCGCCTCCTCGCTTGACCGTTGACGACCAGCAGATGGAGGCAGGCCACCCGGACGTGACATGCGCCCGATGTGATCCGCGCCACAGCCCCTCAGTCAGGGGAGAGGCGGGTCAGGCCGGATCGGGTGTGACGGTGGCGACGATGTGCGCCGCGACCTCTGTCGGCGAAATACTCGTCGTGTCGACGACCTGCGCCTCGCGGCTGAGCCAGGGGAGAGCGTCCTGGTAGGCCGTCAGGTGGTGCAGCGGCAGGCCCGTGGCATGCCTGAGCATGACGCCCACCTGCTCGGGGTCGAAGAAGTGGGCTCCCGGGATCAATCGCACGAGTTCCGCCGCCGTGGTGGTCTTCCCCACGCCGAACGTCCCGTTCAGCCAGACGATCACAGGGATTCGTTCCGCCGCCGTACGGCTGCGGCCCGGGCGGCGAGGAGCACGGACAGGGCCTCGCAGTCGTCCGGGGTGAGCGGCGCGAAGGGGAGCAGGTAGAGCCCGCCTCCCGGGCCGTCGACGAGCTCGACCGGCAGGGGACGTGTGGGCACGTCAGTCGGCGCGGTGATGGTCGGCGCGGTGATGGTGGTCATGATGAAGCGATTCTTCCGCACCCGACCGACAGTTCCGCACCCGCGACGCCCGGCCTCGGGCGCCGCCGCGGGCGTGCGTGCCGGGCGCTCGAAGAGCACTACGCCCCGCCGTCAGGGGGTGAATCGGTAGCCCATGCCCGGCTCGGTGATCAGGTGCACGGGGTGGGCGGGCTCCTTCTCCAGCTTGCGCCGGAGCTGGGCCATGTACTGCCGCAGGTAGTGCGTCTCCTTGACGTACTGCGCGCCCCACACCTCGCTCAGCAGCTGCCGCTGGCTGATCAGCTTGCCGGGGTTGCGGACCAGGAGTTCGAGGATGTGCCACTCGGTCGGGGTCAGCCGTACGTCGCCAGAGACGGTCTTGTCGGCGAGGTCGATCACGTGCTCCCCGATCCGTACGCGGGCGGGCTCGCTCTCCCGGGAGCCGGTGCGCCGGGTCACGGCGCGCACGCGGGCCAGCAGCTCGTCCACCCCGAAGGGCTTGGTCACGTAGTCGTCCGCCCCTGCGTCCAGCGCGTCGATCTTGTCCTGGTTGCCGGTGCGCCCCGACAGCACGATGATCGGAACGCTGCTCCAGCCGCGTACGCCGTGGATGACCTCGACTCCGTCCATGTCGGGCAGCCCGAGGTCCAGCACGATCAGGTCGGGACGCCGGTCGGCGGCCTCCCGCAACGCGGAGCCGCCGTCCGCCGCGACGGCGACCTCGTATCCGCGCGCGGCCAGGTTGATCCGCAGCGCGCGGAGGATCTGCGGCTCGTCGTCGACGACGAGGATCCGGCTCACGGCGCCGCGCCGCCGAGATCCGGAGAACCGCCGGAATCCAGAGAACCGCCGAGCTTCGCCGGGCTTTCGACCACGTCGTGGGTGTGCACGGCGACGGGCAGGGTCAGGATCATGGTGAGCCCTCCCCCGGGCGTCTCGTCGGGCGTCAACTCTCCTCCCATCGCCTCGGTCAGTCCGCGCGCCAGGGCCAGGCCCAGCCCGACCCCGCTGTGGTTGTCCCGGTCCCCCAGCCGCTGGAAGGGCAGGAAGATCCGGTCGTAGGCGTCGCGCGGCACACCGGGCCCACGGTCGATTATCCGGATCTCGGCCCGGTCGCCGTACCTGCTGGCGGTGACGAGCACGCTCTCCCCTGCGGGGCTGTAACGGACGGCGTTGGCGACCACGTTGGCGAGCACCCGCTCCAGCAGCGCCGGATCGGCGACGACCTCGGGCAGGTCGGGCGGGATGTCGATCTTCACCTCGGCGGCGAGCGGCCCGAGGTCGTCGACCGCCAGGGGCACGATCTCCTCGACGGCGACCGGCTGGGCGGCCACGCCGAGCACCCCGGCCTGCAGGCGGCTCATGTCGAGCAGGTTCGCCACCAGGCGGTCGAGCCTGGCCAGCGACTCGTCCGCGGCCTCCAGCAACTCGGCGCGGTCCTCCGCGGACCACTCGACGTCGGTGGCGCGCAGGCTCTCCACGGCGGCCTTCGCCGCGGCCAGCGGAGTGCGCAGGTCGTGGCTGACCGCCGCGAGCAGCGCGGTGCGCATCCTGTCGGCCTCCGCGAGCGGCCTGGCCTGCCCGGCCTCCTCCTCCAGCCGTTCCTGCCGCAGGGCGACGGCGATCTGCGCGGCGAACGCCTCGATCACGCGCCGTTCCGAGGCGTCGAGCAGCCGCCCGCGCGCGGCGAGCACGAGGTCGCCGTCGATGTCCACGTCGGTGCCGGCGGCGTCCGGGCAGGTGCACGGCTCTCCCCCCGAGGTGGCGACGATCCGCCAGGAGGCGGGATCGGTTCGGTCGTCCGGCCCCTGCCCCGCCTCGGGCCGCCGTTCCAGCAGGGTGACCGAGACCAGGCCGAACGTCTCCCGCGTACGCGCGAGCAGGGAGGGCACGGCGGCCTCGCCGCGCAGCACGTGCCCGGCCAGCGCGGACAGGATCTCCGCGTCCGCCCCGGCGCGGGCCGCCTCCCTCGTACGGCGGGCCGCCACGTCCACGATCATGCTGACCGCCGCCGCGACGAACACGAAGACGACCAGGGCGAAGAGGTTCTCCGGGTTGGCGATCGTCAGGGTGTGCAGGGGCGGGGTGAAGAAGAAGTTGAGCAGCAGCGACCCGGCGACCGCCGCCGTGATCGCCGGCCACATGCCGCCGATCAGCGCCACGCCCACGACGGTGGTCAGGAACAGCAGGATGAAGCTCGGCAGCGCCAGCGTGCCCCGGAAGGGGAGCAGGACGGCGCTGAGCAGCGGCAGACCGGTGAGCGCGACGGCCCACCCCGCCAGCCTGCGCCGCCGGGTGAGCGCCGCGCGCGACCGCTGCGGGCGCTCCCGTCCCTTCTTGACCTGCTCGTGCGTGATCATGTGGACGTCGATCGAGCCTGACCTGGCGGTCGTCTCGACGCCCACCCCTCTGCTGAAGATCTGGGCGACCCGGCCGCGCCGGGAGGCGCCGAGCACGAGCTGGGTGGCGTTGACGCCGCGGGCGAACTCCAGCAGCGCCCGCGGCACGTCGTCGCCCACCACCTGGTGGTAGGTGCCGCCCATGCTCTCCACGAGGGCGCGCTGGCGCGCCAGCAGCGCCGGGTCGCCTCCGGCGAGCCCGTCCGCCCGGGTGACGTGGACGGCGAGCAGGTCGGCGCCCTTGGTGCGGGCGGCGACGCGGGCGGCCCGCCGGACGAGCGTGTCGCCCTCCGGGCCCCCGGTCAGCGCGACGACGACCCGCTCGCGCGCCTCCCACGTGTCGGCGATGCCGTGCTCGGCGCGGTAGCGGTCGAGCTGCTCGTCCACCTCGTCGGCGAGCCACAGCAGGGCCAGCTCGCGAAGCGCGGTGAGGTTGCCGACGCGGAAGTAGTTGGCCAGGGCGGCGTCCACCTTCTCCGGCATGTACACGTTGCCGTGCGCGAGCCGCCGCCGCAGCGCCTCCGGGGTCATGTCGACCAGCTCGACCTGGTCGGCCCGCCGTACGACCTCGTCGGGCACGGTCTCGCGCTGCGGGATGCCGGTGATGTGCTGGACGACGTCGTTGACCGACTCCAGGTGCTGGATGTTCACCGTGGAGATCACGTCGATTCCGGCGTCGAGGAGCTCGTCGATGTCCTGCCAGCGCTTGGCGTTGCGCGAGCCCGGCACGTTGGTGTGCGCCAGCTCGTCGACCAGGGCGACCCGCGGGCGCCGGGCGACGACCGCGTCGACGTCCAGCTCGGTGAAGTCCGCCCCCCGGTACGTCAGGGTCCTGCGGGGGACGATCTCCAGCCCCTCCAGCAGTCGCGCGGTGCGTACGCGGCCGTGGGTCTCCACCAGGCCGACCACGACGTCCGTGCCGCGTTCCCTGCGGCGGTGCCCCTCGCAGAGCATGGCGTACGTCTTGCCGACCCCGGGTGCCGCGCCGAGGTAGATCCGCAGCCGCCCGCGTGGCATGGCCGCTCACCTCTCCCTGTCGAGGGCCAGATTGAGCTCCAGCACGTTCACGCCCGGCTCCCCCAGGAAGCCGAGGGCGCGGCCGGCCGTGTGCGCCCTGATGAGGGCCAGCACCCTGCGCACGTCCAGTCCCCGCTCCCTGGCCACCCGGGGGGCCTGCAGTTCGGCGTACGCGACGGAGATGTGCGGGTCGAGCCCGCTGCCGCTCGCCGTCACGGCGTCCGGCGGGACGACCGCGTGGGCGTTTCCCCGCACCGGCACCGTATGCCCTGATGAATAGTCCTCACCAGGTCTGCCGCACTCGACCTTCACGCCCTCGTACGTGGCGACGAACGGCGTGGCCGGGCACGCCTGGTTGACGCTGACGGCCCTCGTGGGCCTGCCGGCGACGGGAAAGACCTTGAGCACCGCGCCCACCCCGTCCGCCGTGCAGTAGGGCCTGGCCCCGCTGACGCCCTCCAGCTCGCCGACCGCCTTGGAGCGCGCGCACACCTGGGTGAGCAGGGAGACCCTGCCCTTCCTCGCGGCCTGGTCGGCCCCCCGGGGGTCGGGCAGCCGGTCGACCACGTCCTGCGGGCCGAGGTTGCTCGCGCCCGAGGCCATCGGGTCGTAGCCGCCCGCGGAGGGGCGGCTCTGGAAGTACTTCGTGAGCGGGGCGCCGTCCTTGCCGGTGAAGCTCTGCCCGATGAGGGCGCTGCCCACGTCCCTGCCGTCCTCGCGCAGGATCGAGCCACCGGCCCGGTGGGGGAGGAGGACCTGGGCGATGCCGGTCACCAGCAGGGGATACAGCCCGCCCAGGATCACGGTGAGCACGGCGACGGCCCGGACCGCCGCGAGGTGCCGGCGGAGCGTGTTCGGCAGGCGTTCCATCACGTTCCCAGCCATCAGGACATCCCCGGAAGGAATTGAACGAACAGGTCGATGAGCTTGATGCCGACGAAGGGCGTGACGACACCGCCCAGGCCGTACAGGCAGAGGTTGCGGCCGAGCAGCTTCGACGCGCTCGAGGGCCGGTAACGCACGCCGCGCAGGGCGAGGGGGATCAGCGCGACGATGACCAGGGCGTTGAAGATCACCGCGGACAGGATGGCCGACTGCGGGCTGTGCAGCCGCATGACGTTCAGCGTGTCGAGACCCGGATAGACGGCCGCGAACATGGCCGGGATGATCGCGAAATACTTCGCGATGTCGTTGGCGATCGAGAACGTGGTCAGCGCCCCCCGCGTGATCAGCAACTGCTTGCCGATCTCGACGATCTCGATGAGCTTGGTCGGGTTGGAGTCGAGGTCGACCATGTTCCCGGCCTCCTTGGCCGCCGAGGTGCCGGTGTTCATCGCCACCCCCACGTCTGCCTGGGCCAGCGCCGGGGCGTCGTTGGTGCCGTCGCCGGTCATCGCGACCAGCCGCCCGCCCTCCTGCTCCTTGCGGATCAGCGCGAGCTTGTCCTCCGGAGTCGCCTCGGCCAGGAAGTCGTCCACTCCGGCCTCCCTGGCGATGGCCCTGGCGGTCATCGGGTTGTCCCCGGTGATCATCACGGTGCGGATGCCCATGCGGCGCATCTCGTCGAACCGTTCCCGCATGCCCTGTTTGACCACGTCCTTGAGGTGGATCACCCCGAGCACGCGGGCCGTGCCGCCGCTCACCTCGCCGACGACGAGGGGCGTGCCGCCGGAGGCGGAGATCCCGTCCACCAGGTGACCGACACCCCCGGTGGGATGGCCGCCGTTGTCGCGCACCCACTTCATGACGGAGGTCGCGGCGCCCTTGCGAACCTGGCGCCCGTCCACGTTCACCCCGGACATCCGGGTCTGGGCGGTGAAGGCGATCCACTCCGCGTGGGCCAGCTCGCCCGGCTGGCGTTCGCGCAGGTCGTAGGCGCGTTTGGCGTGGACGACGACGGAACGCCCCTCGGGGGTCTCGTCGGCGAGGCTCGCCAGCTGCGCCGCCTCGGCCAGGTCGAGCTCGGAGACGCCCTCGGCCGGCACGAACTGCGACGCCTGCCGGTTGCCCAAGGTGATCGTGCCGGTCTTGTCCAGGAGGAGCGTCGTGACGTCGCCCGCGGCCTCGACCGCCCGCCCGCTCATCGCCAGCACGTTGCGCTGCACCAGGCGGTCCATGCCCGCGATCCCGATGGCCGACAGCAGCGCCCCGATCGTGGTCGGGATCAGGCAGACCAGCAACGACACCAGCACCACCCCGCTCACCCCGTCGGCGCCGAGCGCGGGTGTGTCCGGTACGCCGGGGTTCTGGGCCTTGGAGTAGATGGCCAGCGGCTGCATGGTCACCGTGGCGATCAGGAAGATGACCGTGAGCGCGGCCAGCAGGATGTTGAGTGCGATCTCGTTGGGGGTCTTCTGCCGGTCGGCGCCCTCGACCAGGGCGATCATCCGGTCGATGAAGCTCTCCCCCGGCTTCTGCGTGATCCGCACCACGATCCGGTCCGACAGCACCTTCGTGCCGCCCGTGACCGCCGACCGGTCCCCGCCCGACTCGCGGATCACCGGCGCGGACTCCCCGGTGATCGCCGACTCGTCCACGCTGGCGATGCCCTCGACCACGTCGCCGTCGCCCGGGATGACCTCCCCGGCCTCGACGACGACATGATCGCCCTGTCGCAGCTCCTGGGCGCCGACGACCTCCCATCGGGCGGGGTCGCGCGGGTCCGCCAGGCGGCGGGCCATGGTGTCGCGCTTGGCCGCCCGCAGCGTGGCGGCCTGGGCCTTGCCGCGGCCCTCGGCCACGGCCTCGGCCAGGGTGGCGAACAGCACGGTCAGCCACAGCCAGACCGCGATCGCCCAGGCGAACGCCGAAGGGGTCGCGACCGCCAGGCCCGTGGTGAGGAACGCGCCGATCTCGACGACGAACATGACCGGGTTGCGCCACAGCGTCGCCGGGTTCAGCTTGCGTACGGCGTCGGGCAGCGACCTCACGAGTTGCCGGGGATCGAGCAGGCCGCCGCTTCTGCCCTTCGCGCCTCGTGGTGACGTCGGCATGGCTAGGAGAGTCCTTCCGCGAGCGGCGCGAGCGCGAGGGCAGGCAGGAACGTGAGGGCGACGAGGACGACCGTGACGCCGGCCACCATCCCGACGAACTGGGGGCGGTGGGTGGGCAGCGTCCCCGCGGAGACCGGCACCGGCGCCTGCCGGGCCAGCGATCCGGCCAGCGCGAGGATGAAGACGATCGGCAGGAACCGGCCGAAGGCCATGCACAGGCCGAGCGCGACGCACCACCAGGGCGTGCCCGCCGAGATCCCGGCGAACGCCGAGCCGTTGTTGTTGGCCGCGCTCGTGAACGCGTAGAGGATCTCCGAGAGCCCGTGCGGGCCGCCGTTCAGCATGGCAGCGAGACCCGCCCGGTTGCCCATCGCCGCGGCCGTGCCGGCGAGCACGAGCGCCGGGGTGACCAGGAAGTAGAGCGAGGCCAGCTTGATCTCGCGCGAGCCGATCTTCTTGCCCAGGTATTCCGGCGTACGGCCCACCATCAGACCGGCCACGAAGACGGTGATCACGGCCAGCACGAGGATGCCGTACAGGCCGGAACCGGCGCCGCCGGGCGCGACCTCGCCGAGCATCATGTTCAGCATCGTCATCATGCCGCCCAGGGGCGTGAAGGAGTCGTGGGCGGAATTGGCGGCGCCGGTCGAGGTCAGCGTGCTCGCGGCGGCGAACGTCGCGGAGCCGGGCACACCGAAGCGGACCTCCTTGCCCTCCAGTGCCGCCCCGGCGGCCCGGGGGACCGTGGCGCCGCCGGAGACCTCGAAGACGTTCGTCAGCAGCACGCTCGCCAGGGCGATCACCGCCATGACGGCGAGGATCGCGTGTCCCTGCCGCACCTGGCCGACCATTCGGCCGAAGGTGCGCGGCAGCGCGACCGGGATCGCCAGGAGCAGGACGATCTGCAGCCAGTTCGTCCATCCCGCCGGATTCTCGAAGGGATGGGCGGAGTTGGCGTTGTAGAAGCCGCCGCCGTTGGTGCCGAGCTCCTTGACGGCCTCCTGGCTCGCCACCGGACCCCCGGTGATCGCCTGGGTGCCGCCGGTCAGCGTCGCCACCTCGTGCGGCGACGCGAGGTTCTGCACCACGCCCCCGGCGACCAGGACCAGCGCGGCGACGAACGCGATCGGCAGCAGGACCCGGAACGTGCCGCGCACGAGGTCCACCCAGAAGTTGCCGATGGTGTCGGTCTGCCTGCGGGCGAAGCCCCGCACGAGCGCGACCGCCACGGCCATGCCGACCGCCGCCGACACGAAGTTCTGCACCGCGAGGGCGGCCATCTGCACCAGGTGACCCATGACGGCCTCGCCCGGGTACGACTGCCAGTTGGTGTTCGTCACGAAGCTGACGGCCGTGTTCCAGGCGACGTGGGCGGGGACCGGCGGCCGCCCGAGGTCGAGGACCAGCCTGTCCTGCAGGCGCTGCATGCCGTACACGACCAGCACGGAGACCGCGGAGAAGGCCAGCAGGGCGCGTGCGTAGACCGCCCAGGGCTGCTCGGCGTCCGGCCGCACGCCGACGAGGCGGTAGACGAGGCGCTCGGCCGCGCTGTGGCGGGTGCCGGTGTAGACCCGGTACAGGTAGTCGCCCAGCAGCAGGTACACCACGGCGAGCACCGCGACGACGGACAGCACGAGCACGGCCCCTGCCGCTGCCGCGCCCATCAGAAGCGCTCCGGGAACAGCAGGGCCGCGACCATGAAGACCAGCAGCGCCGCGGCCACGCCGAGACCGACGGCGTTGATCACGCTCACAGGCGCTCCACCGCCCTCACGACGAGCCCGAAAACCGTGAACACCGCGATCGTCAGAGCGACGAAGATGACGTCCGCCATCCCCACTCCTCGGTTGTGATTACGTCCGCCGGCCTACGGCGGTCTCAGCACAAGCAAAGTCCGAGATCGTGGGCATTTGGCCGCTCTTGACGGCTTTCATACGGGTTCGAACCGAGTCTTGACGGGCTCTGTACGCGGCCCACGCCGGGGGTTTCGGGCGCACCCGCGCCGGAAATCAACGCGGTTCAACCGGCGAGCGGCGCCCCCCGAACATCTGTGTCGGCTTGGGGAGGGGACGCGGCGTGGGTGAGGTGACCGACCAGATCGTGGAGGTCCTCCTGAAGGCGCTGGCCGGGGGCGTCTTCGTGCTGGCCTTCGCCGCGCTGGCCGAGATGCTGACGCCGAAACGACTCGCCGGGGTGTTCTGCGCCGCCCCTTCGGTCGCCCTGGCCAGCCTCATCGTCACCGCGGGCATCGCCGGCGTCCCCGACGTCCTCGCCTCGGCCCGGGGCATGCAGATCGGCGCGGTCGGTTTCGCCCTCTACTGCCTGATCGCCGTTCCCCTGCTGACCAGGTGGGGCGCCTGGCGGGGGGCGCTGGCCGCGCTCGCCGTCTGGGGCGTCGTCGTGGCCGCCGGGTACGCGCTGGCGCCGCAGGGCTTCGGCCTGCTCGGCGTCCGGACCACGGCGGTCCCCGCTCCGCTTCCTCAATCGGCGGCCCTGGAACTCCTCCCGCCACCGGCGCGCCTGTCGTGAGCGCCCGTCATGACGACGGCCCGGCTCCCGGCGACGGCCGGACTCCTGACGACGACCGGAAGGTGCGGCTGCGGCTCAGTGAGCTGAGGCGACCGCCCATGCGCGACTGGGCGGTCCGGTTCGCGTTCGGCGCCGGGGTGTCGGCGCTCGCCGGGGTGGTGTCCGTGCTGGCCGGCCCGCGCGCGGGCGGGCTCTTCCTCGCGTTCCCGGCGATCCTGCTGGCGAGCGTCACCCTCGTCGCCAAGGAGGAGGGCGTGCGCCAGGCGGGGCAGGACGTGACGGGGGCGACCTTCGGCACCATCGGCCTGATCGGCTTCGCCGTCGTCGTGGCGCTCACGGTGACCGTCTGGCCGCTGTGGCTGTCCCTCACGATCGCCACCCTGACCTGGGCGGCCCTCTCCCTGGCCCTGTACGCCGCCGTGGCCCGGCTCCGCCGCTGAGCACGATCCACGGCGCCGGGTCACGACGGCGCTCGATCACCCCCCGGCGTTCGCCTCGGCAGCCCGGCGTGCGGCGGCCGGATCGGCGAGGCCCTCGCCGGTCGGCTCGTAGGTGAGCAGGACCACGCCCGAGGAGAACGCCTGCGTGCCGGCGAGCCGCAGCGTGGCGGGGTCCGCGGAGTCGTCGTCGAACAGGCGGGCGCCGCGACCGGCGAGCACGGGGTAGACGGCCAGGCGCATCTCGTCGAGGAGGTTCTCCCTCAGCAGCCACCGCACCAGCGCCGCGCTGCCGAAGACGAGGATGTCGCCGTCCACCTCCTTCTTCAGGACCTCGATCCGGGTCGCGGCGTCCGCGCCGATGATCGTGCTGTTGTTCCAGGGGGCCTCGGTCAGCGTGGTCGACACGACGTACTTCGGCAGGGTGTTCATCGCGTCGGCGTAGCCCACCTCGTCGGTCATCGACGGCCAGGAGGCCGCGAAGCCCTCGTAGGTGATCCGTCCGAGGAGCAGTGCCCGCGCCGCGCGGATCTGGTCGAGGCCGGCCTGCATCGAGTCCTCGCTGACGAATCCGAAAGCCCACTCGTGCGGGTTCTCGATGACGCCGTCAAGGGTGGTGAAAACAGACAGAACTATGCGTCCCATGGTTCGTATCCCTCATGTCGAGTGAGATGCGGCGGCGGACGTGCGCCAGTCGCCCGCGGAGATTGCGTGCGCCGCCACCCGCTGCAGAGATGGGCGATCACGTCCGCCGCCACGGCCCGCCCCCGCGACGCCACCCCCGAGCACCTGGGTGCTCCGGCGCCGACGGGCCGTTGTGCAAGGCCACCGTGGCCCGGCGCGCGGGCTCCCGTCCACACATCGGCGGTGTCCCGGACACTCCCGGACGATCTCGGACACGCCGGAGCGTGCATAGGCTGCCGTGGAAGCGCAGGGGATCTAGGGGAGGGAGAGAGCGTGACCGACAGCCGGCCACAGCCGCGGACCGCCACCACGCCCGCGGAGTTCGCCGCCCTGATGAGGCGCCTCCGGGCGTGGAGCGGGTGCAGTTACCGGCAGCTCGAACGCCGCGCAGAAGCCGTGGGCGACATCCTGCCGCGTGCCACTCTGGCCGACGCGCTCAATCGCCGGGATCTGCCGCGCGAAGACCTGCTCGCCGCGTTCGTACGGGCCTGCGGGGCGGACGACGACACCGTCGCCGAGTGGGTGGACGCCCGCCGCCGCCTGGCCGTCGCCCGCGAGACGACCACCCCGCTGCCCGGCGGCACGCCTGCCGCGGCCGGGGGTGAGACGCGTGTCGTGGCCTCCGACGAGATGCCGGCGGCGCCGTCACCCGCGTCCGCCCCGCCGGCTGCCGGACTGGCCGACGACGCGGGCGGGAGCGGCACCGGCCGGGTCCCGGCCTCGTCTCCCGTGAGCGCGGTCTCCGGGCGGAAGGCTCCGGTCGGCCGGAGACTGGTGGCGGGCGTCGCGGCCGCGGCCCTGCTCAGCCTGATCGGAGCCTGGCAGTTCGACCGCATCTCCACCGGCGTGGCGACCTCCCACACCTCCTCCACAGGCCAGGCGGGGTCGGACGAGGCCGCCCGGGCGGGCGGACCGGCGCCGGCCCGCAGGTGGGTCCGCGTGCGGCCGGCCGCCGACCCCTCCCTGTGCCTGACGGCGGGCCGTGCCAGGGACGTTCCGCACGATGACGAGGTCGCGGTCCTGCGTCCCTGCGCCGCGGCGGTACCGCCGCGGACCTTCCTCACCCCGGCGGGCGACGGCCTGTTCCGCCTCCAGTGGGATCACCCCGACCCGGCGAAGGGCGTCGGCTGCCTGACGGTGATCCCGGCAGGCCCGGCGGCGGGCATGCTGGAGCCCTGGAACGACTGCACCGGTGCCCGGCCCAACCAGCGCTTCCGGCTCGAACCGACCGGCGGGGACGGCTACCGCATCCGCCCGGCGTCGAGCGGCCGGTGCCTCGCGGTCAACGGAGACGACGGCGAGCCCGGGGCGGAGGCCGTCGAACGCCCCTGCGCCTCCGCGGCCGGACAGACCTTCCTCATCGAGCCCGAATAGCCCGCCGCATTCCAGGCCCCCGCGTTTCAGGCCGTCGTGGGCGCGAGCCGCCCCTGGTGCACACCGGCGAAGAACGTGCGGCCCGCCATCGTCATGGCCGGCTGGAACTCGGTCATCAACTGCGTGCGGTACGGCGCGTCGGCGAAGCGCGGATCCAGCTGGAACTCGGCGGCCAGCGACCACCAGGTGACCGGCACGACGCCGGACATCACCATCCGCTGCACCGCCGCGTCGTGCGCCTCCCTGCTGAGGCTCGCCGTGGCGTCCACCACGACGTACGCCTCGTATCCCTCGCGCAACGCGCCCAGTGCGGTCTGCAGCACGCAGCCGTCAGTGGCGATGCCGCCGATGACCAGCCGGCGGCGGCCGGTGGCGCGCACCGCCTCGGCGAAAGCCGGATCGAGGAAGGAGTTGAACGCCGTCGTGCGCTCGATCACCGGCCGATCGCCGACGACGTCCAGCAGTTCCGGATAGAGCGGGCCCGAGGGCTTGGACGCCTCGCCGTTGGTCACCACGAGGCCGCTGCCGTACAACGTGGCGGTCTTGGCGAGGCCGACGACGTTGGCGAGGTGCTCGCGCAGGTCGTGCGAGCGGAGCAGGTTGGCGAAGCCGACGGCGTAGTCGACCAGGACCACGGTGGTGTCGTCGGGGGAAAGCGGGGCGAGGTTCATCGCGATCACTCCTGGTATGCGAGGTCCCTAATGACCATCTGGTCAGTAATGTACGCCTGCATCGCCGCTACTGTCCACGTGTACAGTAAGCGGCATGGTGTCTGACGCGTCACAGGCCGACTCCGCGGAGCCCACGCCCGCGCCCACGAGGAAGCGGGTGCGCGACCCCGAGGCACGACGAGCCGCCATCCTCGCCGCGGCGCGCTCGGTCTTCGCCGAGCGCGGGTACGCGAAGGCGACCATCAGGGAGATCGCGCAGCGGGCAGGGGTGACCCACGGGCTCGTGGTGATGCACTTCTCGTCCAAGGAGCAGCTCTTCCTCGCCGCCGTTCCGGGGACGCGGGACCTCGCCGACAGCGTCCAGGGAGACGCCGAGGGATTGGCCGGGCGGGTCGCGCATGCCTACGTCGCCCGCATGGAGTCGGCCGACAGCGCCGATCCCTTCATCGCCCTCGTACGCAGCGCCGCCGGCGACCAGGAAGCCGCCAAGGGACTGCTGCGCGCCATGCGCGAGGAGAGCATCTCCGCCTACCGCACCGTGCTCACCGGCCCGGACGTCGCGCTGCGGGTCGACCTGCTCGGCGCGCACCTCATCGGGGTCACGTTCAGCCGATACGTCCTGGCCGACGGTCCGATCGCGGCCATGTCGGCCGACGAGCTGACCCGCTACCTCACCATGACACTCGACGGCATCCTGTTCGGCTCCGCCGGAGCGGCCCGCTCGTCCTCCTGATCGGGCCGGCGGCCCGATCACCCTGCCGCGAGATGTGTGAGGATATGATCCGTCCACTCTTGCGGACTTTGCGAGGAAAGGGCTGATTTGCCGCTCCACCACGCACCCCTGACCTCTCCTCGCCGGGTGACGGGCGTACGCCGATGACGGACGAGACGCTGGCGCGCCTGCAGTTCGCGACGACGGCCGGCTTCCACTGGCTGTTCGTGATGCTCACCCTCGGCCTCGCCCCGCTGATCGCGGTGATGCACACCCGGCACGCCCTCGGCGGCGCACCGCTCATGGAGCGCATGACCCGGTTCTGGGGCCAGATCTACGTCGTGAACTACGTGCTGGGCATCGTCACCGGCCTGGTCATGGAGTTCCAGTTCGGGCTCGCGTGGAGCGGGCTGGCCGAATACGCGGGCAACGTCTTCGGCGCGCCGCTCGCACTCGAGACGATCGTCGCCTTCTTCGCCGAGTCCACCTTCCTGGGCATGTGGATCTTCGGCTGGGGGAAGCTGCCCAAGGCCGTGCACGTCACGTTGATCTGGCTGGTCACCCTCACCGCGTACGCCTCGGCGTACTGGATCATGGTGGCCAACGGCTTCCTGCAGCACCCGGTGGGGCACGAGGTGCGCGGCGGCGTCGCCTACCTCACCGACTTCGGCGCCATGCTCACCAACCCCAACGCGATCAACGCGCTGGTGCACGCCGGCACCGCCGCGCTGATGACCGGCGGAGTGTTCGTGGCGGGGGTGAGCTCCTACCACTTCCTCAAGCGCACGGCGGAGCGGGAGTTCTTCCGCGCGTCACTGCGGCTCGGCCTGTTCGTGGCCACGCCCGCGGCGTTCGTGGCGCTCTACTACGGGTTCGTGCAGATCCCGACGCTCGTGGACACCCAGCCGATGAAGGCGGCGACCCTGCGGGGCCACATCGACGACATCGGCTCCCTGCGGGTCGAGGACGTGCAGGCGCAACTGGCGCAGCGGTTCGGCGCGGGGGACTACCGGCCGCCCACCTGGATCGCCACCGCCTTCGACGTCATGCAGGGCGTCGGCTATCTGATCTTCCTGCTGATCGTCGTGGCCCTCGTCCTGCTCTACCGGGACTGGTACCTCCGGTTCCGCCCCGCGGCGTACCTGATGCTGGTCGCGGTGCCCCTGCCCTTCGTCGCCGCGCTCGGCGGATGGCTGCTGCGCGAGGTGGGACGCCAGCCGTGGGCGGTGTACGGCGAGCTCACCACGGCCGCTGCGCGGTCACCCGTCGGCTCGATGACGGCGTCCCTGGTCCTGTTCTGCGGGGTGTTCCTCGCGCTGGCGGTCGCCGACTGGGCGCTGATCGCCCGGTACGCCCGCCGCGGCCCGGCCGACACCGACCTGGGCGGATCACCCGGCGACGGGCAGGCGGAGCGGCCCACCGCGTCGCTCGCCCTGTGAAAGAGGAGCCCTCGTGACTGTCGAACTCCTGTGGCCGGCCCTGCTCGGGCTGCTGCTCGCCGGCTACTTCGTCCTGGCCGGTTTCGACTACGGCGTGCAGATGCTCACCCCCTGGCTCGGCCGTGACGACCGCGAGCGGCGGGCGCTGCTCAACGCCTTCGGCCCGTTCTTCCTCGGCAACGAGGTCTGGCTGGTGGCCGCAGCCGGGGTGCTGTTCGGCGCCTTCCCCTTCCTGGAAGGGCGGCTGCTGTCCGGGATGTACTTCCTGTTCGCGGCGATCCTGGCCGGGATCGTCGTCGGCAACGCCGCCGTACAGTTGCGCAGCCGCCACCGGGGCGCCTCGGCACGCCGCCTCTGGGATGGGTTGATCTTCCTGGGCGGGCTGGTGCCCGCCGTGGGGTGGGGGCTCGTGACCGGCCGCCTCCTCGCCGGGGTGCCGCTGGACGCCCGGAACGCCTTCTCGCTCGGACCGGCCGACCTCCTTCACCCCTTCGTGCTGCTGTGCGGCGCCACGACCACCGCGGTGTTCCTCGCGCACGGAGCGTCCTTCCTGGCGTGGCGGACCGGCGGCGAGCCGAGCGCGCGGGCGGCGAGGGCCGGCCGTCGCGCCCTGCTCGTGGCGGCCGTGGCGGCGGCCGCCGTCCTCGTCACCGGCTTCCTCTCCTCGGCGCGGCACGCCCTCGTCAACCCGTGGCCCGCCCTCGTGGCCGGCGCGGCCCTGGTGGTCGCGCTCCTCGCAGGGGCGGCTCTGCTGCGCTCGGGCCGTAAGGGCCGTGCTTTCGCCGCGACCTCGTGCGCGGCCGCCCTGCCCGTCGTCGCCCTCGGTGCAGGCCTGCACCCCTTCGTACTGGTCTCCTCCGGCGCACCCGGCACCGGCCTGCGGCTGGCGGAGGCGATGGCCGAGGCGGGCACCCTGCGGCTGCTGACCGGTTTCGCCGCGGTCATGGTGCCGCTGATGCTCCTTTCCCAGGTCTGGAACTGGTGGATGTTCCGCGACCGAGCCGGCCGTACGCCGACGTACCTGTAGCCCTCCTGCCATCCGAGACCGATTCTTGACGAATGCCGGTCACTAGGATGGGTAGCCCGATGAGACGGTGGGCGGCCGGGACTGCCCGGGGGTGGTGGCGCGGTGACCGTCGGTGCTGAGGTGCAGATCACGGATCTAGCGATCAACGATCACGCGTGCCTGACCTTCGGCGAGCCGGAAGAACTGCTCGACCTCACCGCGGCGTTCGTCCGGGACGGGCTGGCGGGAGGGCTGCGCGTCGTCTGGTTGTGCGAGGAGCCGCAGGGAGCGCTGGCCGAGCTGAACCGCCGCGGGATCGCCGTGCGGTCCGCCACCGCGAGCGGCCGGATGGACGTCGTCGCGTCTCAGGAGGGCCTGCTGTCCGGGCAGGTCTTCTCGGTGGATCACGCGATGGGGTGGCTGAGCTCCCAGATGGAGCAGACCTCGCACGAGGGCTACTCGGGGCTGCGGGTGGCCCTCGACATGGGCTGGGCGCTGCGGCCGGTCCACGGTGTAGAGCAGCTGCCCGCCTTCGAGGAGAAGATCGCGACGATCCTGTCGGACAGCAGTGTGTCGGTGTTGTGCCAGTACGACCGGGAACGCTTCGACCCGGTCACCCTCGCCTCGGTCTCCCCGTTCCACACGCGGGCGGTCGCCGCGGCCACCTACTACGACGACCCGTTGCTGCGGATCTGCCGCCAGTACGCACCGCCCGGCATCCGGATGGCGGGACAGATCGACCGGGCGGCCGAGGACGCCCTGGCCGTGGCGCTGAGCGAGGCGATCAGGACGGACGGCCCCGTCACGATCAACATGGCCGAGCTGTCCTTCATCGATCTCTCCTGCACCCGGACGATCATCGACGTGGCGCGGAGCCTGGCCCCCGCCCGCACGGTCGTCCTGCGATGCAACCCCGCCATCGTGCCGCGGTTCGTGCTGCTCGGCGCTCAGGGCATTCCCGGGATCAGCCTGGTGACCGCGCATGAGCGATGACGGAACCAACCACGCCTCCCACGTCGCCTCGGGCTCCGGCAGCGGGAAGCGGAGCACCGCTACGCCGGTGCTGATCCTCGACCACGCGTTCGACCGCGGGTCGCTCTATCCCCTGCGGGAGACGCTGGAAGCACACGTCGTCCACGCCGGGCTTCCCCACGGACGGTCTGTGGACCTGGTTCTCACCGTCCACGAACTCGCCACCAACGCGGTCTTCCACGGCTCGGGAACCGGACGGGCGAGGATCTGGCAGCTCGACGGCGTGCTGCGGTGCGAGGTCGGCGACTCCGGCACGCCCGGGCACGACGCCGCCGGATGGCCGGTCAGGCACGGGCACGGGCTGTGGCTCGCCCGCTACCTGTCGGACCGGTTCACGATCGACTCCGGTCCGGACGGCACCCTCGCCACGGCCGACTTCACCCTCCCCGGACCCGCGTCGCATCGGTCCGCCACTCCACGGCTGCGCCGTCTCGAGTCGCACACCGTTCTGGAGTTGGACGGCGCCCTCGACGAGCAGGCGGCCCCCGAGATCACCGCGGCGGTCGGGGAGCTCGTCTCCGGCACACCGGCGCCGGGGCTGGTGATCGACCTTTCCGCGGTGACCTACTGGGACAGCACCGGCATCACCGCCCTGATCGTGGCGCAGCAGCGTGTGTCGGAGACGGCGACGGGGATGCTGGTCCTGACCGGCCTCGCGACCGAGTTCGCCGAGCGCCTCGACGCGCTCAGCCCGGTTCCGTTCACGACCCGCGAGACACCCGCCAAGGCCGTTCCCCTGTTTCCGCCCCCCTGAAGCTGTTTCCGCCCCCCTGAAGCGCACGCATGTGCTGAAATGTGCCGATGGATCGGACGAGGCAGGCGATGGGTGAGATGCTCGTCTACCTTTTCGCGGTCTTCCTGATCACGGGCGGCGTCCTGGCCTTCTCCTACGTGCCGAGCGGCGAGACGGTCGGCTACACCGGCAGCTACGAGCCGCTGCGGGGCGTCCAGATGTCCGCCGCCTACGACTCGATCCTCGACATCAGCTTCGACGTGCGCGGCGGCCTGTTCGTGCGGCAACTTCACCATCGCAGTGCGGTCCTGCTCGGCCTGGGGACCGTCGTCTGGGCCCTGCTCGGCCGGTTCCGGTACGCGCTCCCGGTGCTGGGCCTGGCCGCGGCCGCCGCGCTCGGCGGCTACGGCTCCGCCGACGACCTGCTGTCCGAGACCTTCCTTGCCAGGGTGCCCGTTCCCGTGTGGTACGGCCTGCACCTCGTGGCGGCGCTCGCCGTGGGCGCCCTGCTGGTGGTCTCCTCTCGCCGGGAGGCCGCCCGGCAGCCCAGGACGGCCGGTTTCGTGGCGGTGACCCTCGGCCTCTCCGCCATGCTGATCTTCTTGGTGTGAGACGTCACAGCTCGACGACGACCTTGACGTCCTGCGGCCCGGCGGTGAAGGCGTCGCGGAACGACTCCAGCGGCACCCTGCGGGTGATCAGCCGGTTCAGCCAGGCGAGGTCGGCCTTGCCCAGGGCGTCGGCCGCGGCGGCGTAGTGGGCGAGGTTGGCGCTGACCGAGCCGATGAGCACGTCGTTCTCCAGCACGATGTCGCGGTTGAGGCTGCCCGCGTCGAGCGTGATCCGGCACCCGGCCGAGGAGACGCCGGTGAGACAGACGATGCCGTACGGCGCGGTGTTCGCGGCCACGGCGAAGATGACCGGCCCTGCGCCCGTCGCCTCGATGACGACGTCGGGGCGCACCTTCGCGGCGACCTCCCCGGCGTCCTCGGCGTGGTAGACCGCGCCGAGGTCCCGCACGAGGGCCGGTTTGGGGCCGTCCGTGACCCGGTCGAGGACGTGCACCTCCAGCCCGCGCTGCACGCCGAGCAACGCCGCGAGCAGGCCGATCGGCCCGGCGCCGGTGACCAGCGCGGTCTTCGGCGCGAACCAGGCCCGGGCGCCGACCTTCTCCACCTCGTCCCAGGCCTTGGCGACGACGCTGGTGGGCTCGAGGAGCATTCCGACGTCGGCCAGTCCGGGATCCAGCCTGACGGCGTAGCCGGGCTCGACCACCCAGCTCTGGCTGGCGTATCCGTCCAGCTCCTTGATGCCGCGCTCGGTGTAGCGGCCGTTGCGGCACATGTCGAACTGCCCGTGCGCGCAGGCGCCGCACGGCACCGGGTCGGGCCGCCGGACCACTCCGACCACCAGGTCCCCCGGGGCGAAGCCGCTGCCGGAAGGCGCCTGCCGCACCCTGCCCAGCGATTCGTGGCCGATGACCAGGCGGTCGCGGCCGGGTGGGGCCCAGCCGTACTCCCCGGCGGCGATCTCCTTGTCGGTGCCGCACACGCCGACGGCGAGACCCTCGACGAGCAGGTCCCCCTCGCCCGGCTCGGGATCGGGGACCTCGGTGACGGCCAGGGAGTCCTTCTGCAGCGGAACGACGGTGAGAGCGCGCATCAGCGCTCACCTCCAACGCGATCGTGGCCGTGGGCGACGTACTCGGCCGGCCGGGTGCCGGACAGGTGACGGGCGACGTTCACGCCCGACGTGGCTGAACGCCTGCGGCGTGTTGCCGAGCTGCCGCCCGGTGACGGGTAGCAGTCGATCGATCCGTCGCGCCCCACCAGCGCGGCCGTGTGCAGGTCGCCGAGCAGCCCGTAGTCCTCGATCCGCATTGCCACCGCGCCTCCCCTCCGGCGGTCGATCCCGCGAACAAGGGCCGCGCTACCCGCGCAAAGGGAACGTACGCCACACTGCAAAGAACCGTCGTCCGGCCGACTCCGCGGCCTACCCACCTTTTTGTGGGTACTTGTCGGCCGGTCCTGAGCGGCGTGAAGCTTGGTTCCGGGCGGCCGGAAGGCCGCCGGATTCAGGCGGGAACGGGGGTGACGGCGGTGCGTCAGGAGACGGAGAGGGGCTCTGCCTGCGCCTCCCCGGCCTGCGCATCCTCGGCCGGCGCCTCCCGGGCCGGCTTCTCCAGGGCAAGCTTCTCCAGGCGGCGATGTCCCCAGTCGGACAGCGGCGCCAGCGCCTCGGACAGCTCACGGCCGAAATCGGTCAGTGAGTACACGGTCTTCAGCGGACGGCCGTCGTGCACCTCACGGTGCACCAGCCCGTCGGCCTCCATCTCCCGGAGCGTCTGAGTCAGCACCTTCTCGGTGAGGCCCGGCAGCCGCCGGACCAGCTCGCCGGGGCGACGCGGAGCGGTCTCCAGGAGCCAGAGCAGGATCGTCTTCCACTTGCCGTCGATCACGGCGATCGCGGCGGTGACCCCGCAGACGTTCAGGTCCCTGGCACGGCTACGCGTCATCTTTCCATCCCGTTCAGCGCCATCGCTGTCATGCACGCAGGAGTTGAGACATGAACAGGCACGCCCAACAGTCTGCCGTCACCGTGCTCGGCCTGGGCCCGATGGGCCGGGCCCTGGCCGGGGCCTTCCTGGACGCCGGTGTCCGGACCACGGTCTGGAACCGGACACCGGGCAGGGATCGTGAGTTGACCGAGCGGGGCGCGTACGGCGCGCCCACACCTGAGGAGGCGGTCGCCGCGAGCGAGCTGACCGTGATCTGCGTGGTGAACTACGACGCGGCGGACGACGTCGTGCGGCGCGACGCGGTCGCCGGCGCGCTCGGGGGACGCACGCTCGCGAACCTGACCGCCGACACGCCCGACCGCGCCCGGAGCACCGCGGCCTGGGCGGCCGCGCACGGCATCGGATATCTCGACGGCGCGATCATGACACCGACCACCACCATCGGCACCCCGGCCGCGGTGTTCCTGCACAGCGGCCCGGAGACGCTCTACCGGCGGCACCGGCCGGTGCTGGACGCCCTCGGCGGCACGCACACCCACCTTGGCGAGGAGATCGGCCGGGCGGCGGCCTACGACATCGCGTTGCTCGACGTCTTCTGGACCGCGATGGCGGGCTACGCGCACGCGCTGGCGGTGGCGCGGGCCGAGGGGGTGACCGCGCGGGAGCTGGCGCCGTTCGCCAAGGGCATCGGCGCGATCCTGCCGCCCATCTTCGAGGAGGCGGCGGCGGAAGTGGACAGCGGCGGATTCTCGGGCGAGGGCAACCCGATCACCTCGGCGGCCTCGTCCATGGCCCACATCGTCCACACCTCCGAGGCCCACGGCATCGACGCGAGTGTGATGCGCGCGGCCGAGGGCTGGGCCCGCCGCGTCATCGCACAGGGCCACGGCTCCGACGGGTTCGTCCGGATCACCGAGCTCCTGACTCCCCGCGCCCACGTCTGACCTGCCGGGCCGCGCATGCCGAGGCGCCCGGCACAGCGGGCGCCCCGGTCGTGCTTGTCAGTCGGTGCCGAGCTCCATGGCGGCCTGGTCGAGAAGCTCCTCCTCGGTGGAGACCTCGCCGCGAGAGGCGATCGCCTCGGCTCCACCCTCGGGCATCGCGCCGATCAGCCCGGTCGAGGCCGCCTGGGCGGCTCCGATCAGCGCCGGCTGCTGGCTGCCGACCATGCCGAGCCTGGCGTACTGCTCCAGCTTGGCGCGAGAGTCGGCGATGTCGAGGTTGCGCATCGTCAGCTGCCCGATGCGGTCCACCGGGCCGAAGGCGGAGTCCTCGGTGCGCTCCATCGAGAGCTTGTCCGGGTGGTAGCTGAACGCCGGTCCGGACGTGTCCAGCACGGAGTAGTCCTCACCGCGCCGCAACCGCAGGGTCACCTGCCCGGTCACGGCCATGCCGACCCAGCGCTGCAGCGACTCGCGCAGCATCAGCGCCTGCGGGTCCAGCCAGCGGCCCTCGTAGAGCAGCCGGCCCAGCCGCCGCCCCTCGATGTGGTAGCTGGCGAGGGTGTCCTCGTTGTGGATCGCGTTGACCAGCCGCTCGTAGGCCGCGTGCAGCAGGGCCATGCCCGGCGCCTCGTAGATGCCCCGGCTCTTGGCCTCGATGATCCGGTTCTCGATCTGGTCGGACATGCCCAGGCCGTGCCGGCCGCCGATGGCGTTGGCCTCCAGCACCAGATCGACGGCGGAGGGGAACTCCTTGCCGTTGATCGTCACCGGACGTCCCTGCTCGAAGCCGATCGTGACGTCCTCGGTGGCGATCTCGACGGCGGGGTCCCAGAAACGCACGCCCATGATGGGCTCGACGATTTCGATGCCCGTGTCGAGGTGCTCAAGAGACTTGGCCTCGTGCGTCGCGCCCCAGATGTTCGCGTCGGTCGAGTAGGCCTTCTCCACGCTGTCCCGGTAGGGCAGCCCGTGGGCGAGCAGCCACTCGGACATCTCCTTGCGCCCGCCGAGCTCGTTGACGAAGTCGGCGTCCAGCCAGGGCTTGTAGATCCGCAGGGAGGGGTTGGCGAGCAGACCGTAGCGGTAGAACCGCTCGATGTCGTTGCCCTTGAAGGTGGAGCCGTCTCCCCAGATCTGCACGCCGTCCTCGAGCATCGCGCGCACCAGCAGGGTGCCGGTGACGGCCCGCCCGAGCGGGGTGGTGTTGAAGTATGTGCGGCCGCCGGACCTGATGTGGAACGCCCCGCAGGCGAGAGCCGCGAGCCCCTCCTCGACCAGGGCCGCCCGGCAGTCGACCAGCCGGGAGATCTCCGCGCCGTACGCGGTGGCACGCCCCGGCACCGAGGCGATGTCAGGTTCGTCGTACTGGCCGATTTCGGCGGTGTAGGTGCACGGCACTGCACCCTTCTCCCGCATCCACGCGACCGCTACCGAAGTGTCGAGGCCGCCGGAGAAGGCGATCCCGACACGCTCGCCGACAGGCAGAGAAGTGAGCACCTTGGACACGAGTAGAATATATACACGGGAATGCATGATCATGCAATCCCGTGCGGCACGGATCTCGCCATCGGCGAACCGTCCGGTGCGAGCGCCGATCACCGGGGGAAGCCGTAGACCTCCTCGCTCACGAGCCTGGCCGCGCCGATGACGCCGGCCTGCGCGCCGAGGTCGCTCATCGTGATCGGCAGATTCCTGGTGGCGAGGGGCGGCGAGCGGCGGTAGATCGCGCCGCGGATCTCGGCGAGCAGGACGTGGCCCAGCAGCGTGAGCCCACCGCCCAGCACGATGAGGCTCGGGTTGAAGAACGACACCAGGCCCGCCAGCACCTCGCCCACGCGCCGTCCGCCGTCGCGCACCATCTGGACGGACGTCGCGTCACCCGCGGCGACCGCCTCGCCCACCTGCGCGGCGGTCAGCGTGCCGTCGCGTTCGAGGAGTTCCCCGAGCAGGGGCGAGCGCCCGGACCGGGCCGCGGCGAGCGCGTCGCGGGCCAGCGCGTCGCCGCCGAAGGACGCCTCCAGGCATCCCGTGTTGCCGCAGGCGCAGATCTCGCCGGAATCGGCGACCGGTATGTGCCCGATATCCCCCGCGCACCCGTCCACGCCGCGATAGAGCTCACCCTTGGCCACGATTCCGCAGCCGATGCCCGTGCCGACCTTGACGAACAGGAAGTTCTCGGCGGTGCCGGCCGCACCGGCGTGTTGTTCGCCCAGGGCCATTACATTGACATCGTTGTCCAGTACGACCGGACAATCGAACTTCCTGCCGAAAACATCGCGGGCCGGAAAACCGTCCCACCCCGGCATGATCGGCGGCGAGACCGGGATACCGCGCGAGAAGTCCACCGGGCCGGGCACGCCGACGCCGACTCCCATCGGCCGGTCCACTCCCAATTTCAGGAGCAGCCGGCGGCTCTGTTCCATGGCGAGTTCGAGCACGGGCTCGGGACCCTGGCGTACGTCGCATTCGGTGCGTTCGAATGCGAGGACGCGCAGCCTGCCGTCGGTGACCGCGGCGGACACCGAGGTCGCGCCGATCGCGACGCCGACGAACCGGACCCGGCCTGCGAGATCGATGACGGTCGACCGGCGCCCTCCACGAGACGCGGCCGGCCCGATTCCCTCGACGAGTTGAAGCGCCGTAAGCCGGCCGAGTTCCGCCCCGATCGTCGTACGTGACACTTCGAAGTGTTCCGACAGCTGAATGCGAGATTGCGGACCGGCGTCACGCAATCGCGTAAGTATTTTGGCCTGCAGCCGTGTTTCGGCTCGCCCTGGCACCGAGGTCTCCACCGCCCAAGTTTCGCACCGGGTGGCGCCTCATCCGTCATCCGCGCGTAGTCCGGCGTCGGCCGGAATTTCGCCGCTCCCACTCTTCCGGGAAGGATTTGCGGGGAAGTCCGGTCGGATCCGGAGACCGCCCGGCAATGAAACTTTCATTGACAACTCAGGCGAACTCCGCGGCTCGCGGAAGACTTAAAGGACAGGCGAAGGCCTGAGGATCACGGAACTCCCTTGATCAGCGAAACGCACGGACGTCCGGCCACGGCTTCGACCCCGGCCGGGCATCCTGTCCGAAGCGGCGCACCACGCAGAGCCTGCGTCTCCGCCACGCCCGCACGGTGCCCGCCGGCAACCACGTGCACGATCGGCGGAGAAGACTCCGCCTCTTCGAACAAGGACTCCGTATCCGCGCGGGACTCGTTGGTGGCGACGAGACAGGCGGCCACGGCCACGATCAGTACGGCCGCCGTCAAAGGACGGCGACGCGGCGGGGCGGTCAGCAGATGGTTGACCCGGGGAAGCACGTCGCCATGGCCGAAGGCGAGGGCGGCGAGGCCCGCCCGCCGCTGATGCTCCCCGCCGGCCAGCGCCGCCTTGACGATGGCGCGGGCCGCGACCCTCCGATCGCCCACTTCCTCGGCCGCCCGCTCGTCCGCCCAGCGCTCGGTG
Source organism: Microbispora sp. KK1-11 (assembly GCF_006874435.1). Classification (NCBI taxonomy): domain Bacteria; kingdom Bacillati; phylum Actinomycetota; class Actinomycetes; order Streptosporangiales; family Streptosporangiaceae; genus Microbispora; species Microbispora sp. KK1-11. The sequence goes on from NZ_VIRJ01000038.1 coordinate 55,659, forward strand.
GTGTACTCCACCGCCCGCGGCAGGGACGCCAGCAGCGGGTTCAGTGCGGCGGCCACGGCGGCCACCGTCCGGTAGAGGTGATGGCGCTGGCGCAGATGAGCGCGCTCGTGGGCGAGCAGGACCCTTCGCTCCTCCGCACTGAGGGCACGCAGGATCCCGGTCGTCACCACGACACGGCCGGGATCGCCGAAGCCCCCCGGCACGGCGTACGCGTGCGGAACCGGGTCGTCGACGACCACCAGGCCGCCGAAGGCGGCGGACGCGCGGCGGCAGGTCCGTGACGCGCGCCGCAGCGCGAGGGCCTGCCGCACCGCGGTCCTGACCGCCAGAGCCCCCACGACCGCGAGCGCCAGCAGCGCGAGCTGCGCGGCCGGCCGCGGCACCGGGTCGAGCGCTTCGAACAGGCCCACGGACCAGTCGCCGAAGGCCGCGACCAGCGGCACCTGACCGAGGTAGGTGCTGGCGAGGAAGACGAGTGTGAGGACAGAGCTGGCCGCACACGCCGCGCCGGCCGCGACCAGGAGCCGGGTGGCGGTGGCAGGCGCGAGCCGGCGCCCGAATCGCGGAATCGCGAGACCCAGCAGCGCCGACACGACGAACGGCAGGTAGACGATGATCCGCATGTCAGTCGTCCATCTCCCGGAGCAACCGCTGCAGGATCTGCTCGTCGTCCGCGCTGAGCCGTGACACGAACTGGGCGAGCACCGCCGCCCTGTCACTTCTGCGGGCGAGCAGCTCGTTCATGGCCTCGGCGGTGTGCGACGCCTCGTCCACCGCGGGGGCGTAGACGAACCCCCGGCCCGAGCGCCGCCGGGTGGCCAGACCCTTGCGCTCCAGGCGCGCGAGCGTGGTCATGATCGTGGTGTACGCCAGGGAGCCGCCGAGCTCGGCCTGCACCTCGCCCGGGCTCACGGGCGTCGTCTTCGACCACAACACCGCGAGCACCTCGTCTTCCAGCATGCCCGCCGGGCGTCTGTCGCCATGTCCCGTGTCGGTCAACCCGACCTCCCTGAGAACGAATTACTATCGCAGTAGTAGTTACTATCGAGCTCGTAGGTTGAGGCTACCCCGCGAAAGCGGAACGCACAGGGAGCAGGGCCGATGACATCAATGCAGGCCGAGGTGGAACAGGTCTGGCCGCGAGACGGAAGAGTCCTGGTGATCGGCCGCATCGTCGGCACGGCCCCCACTCCGCCGGCCCGGACGACCGCGACCCTCATCCTCACCAACCGGGACAGCCCAGGCCTCGTGCTGAGCTGCCCGGCGACGGTGGACGGCGGCCGGTTCGAGGCGGCCTTCGCCGTCGAACTGGTCGTCTCGGCCGTGGCATCCCGCCGGATCGACGGCCGCCAGGTCTGGGATCTCCATCTCAGACTGCCCGGCGATCCGGAGCCGCTTCGGCTGGGACGCCACCTGGACGACATCCCCGACAAGAAGAAGATCATGACCTTCCCGGCCCAGACGGGCGAGACCCGAACGGGCGCCGTCAGCGTCAAGCCGTACTACACGGTGATGCAGAACCTGTCGCTGATCTCCAGGCCGGTCCAGGCATGAAGCTCCGCTACCTCATCATGAACGCCTACGGGGTCGGCGGCACCATTCGAACAGTGATCAATCAGGCCAACGCCATGGCCGCCGCCGATCACGACGTGGAACTGGTCAGCGTCTTCCAGACCAGGGACCGGCCCAGGTTTCCCCTCGATCCCCGCGTCCGCCTGAGCGTCCTGGCGGACCTGCGGGGCCCGCGCTGGCGGCATCCCGTCCGCGACCGGCTCCGGCGCCGGCCGAGCCTGCTCGTTCCCCCCGCCGAGGTGCGTTACGCCAACTTCAACCGGCTGAGCGACCAGAAGATCGTGAGATATCTGCGCTCGCTCGACGGCGGCGTTCTGGTCACGACCCGCCCCGCGCTCAACCTGCTCTCCGCCCGCTACGCCCCGGAGAACGTCGTGCGGGTCGCCCAGGAACACATGTACCTGCGCTCTCACAAGCCCGAACTCGTCGCCGAGATCGGCCGCTGGTACCCGCGGCTGGACGCCGTGGTCAGCCTCACCGGCGCCGACGCGGCCGAGTACGCGGCGCTGCTCGACGGCGGGCGGACCCGCCTGGCGACCATCCCCAACGGCCTGACGCCCGCCGACCGGGCTCCCGCCGCACCCGACGGCAGGATCATCGTGGCGGCGGGGCGGCTCACTCGCCAGAAGGGGTTCGACCTGCTGATCGAGGCGTTCGCCGAGGTCGTCGCCGAACACCCCGACTGGCAACTGCGCATCTACGGCGACGGCAGGGAGCACGGCAGGCTACGGCGTCTGATCCACCGCCTCCATCTCTACAACCACGCTTTCCTGATGGGCGGCACGACCACACTCGAACAGGAGCTGGCCAAGGGGGCGATGTTCGTCCTCAGCTCGCGATATGAGGGCTTCGGCATGGTGCTCATCGAGGCGATGGCCCACGGGCTGCCCGTCGTGAGCTTCGACTGCCCGCACGGGCCCGCGGACATCGTCACCCACGGCCGGGACGGGCTACTGGTTCCCCCAGAAGATACCGGCGCGCTCGCCGCCGCCATGAAGTCGCTGATCGGCGACCCGTCACTACGGCATGCGCTGGGCGACGCGGCCAGGACGTCGGTCATGCGGTACGACATGGACGGGATACGTCTGGCCTGGGAGCGGTTGTTCGCCGAGCTGCACACCGGAGCGGCCCGGGCCGGGTAGGCGTTGCCCACGTTGGGATCCCCGGCGTCGACACCGCGGGACGGCCACCGTGCCCGGGGGCTTGGTGACCGGTGCCTCCAAGACCGGTGGGGCGGCCGCCGGGTCAGCCGTCTGCGGACTCGGACAGGGAGCGCCACTCCCGCCAGGTGTGCAGGCGTTCTGTGTAGACCCGCTCCGCGATCGGCAGGCAGTAACTCCCCAGGAACAGGCGCAGCGGGGGCCGTTCCGCGTCCACGACCGCGAGGACCGCGTCGGCCGTGGCCTCGGGGCCGATCGGGACCCTGCCCGCCGCGGCGGCCCGGCGGGCCTCCCGGACGGGCTCGTACGCGGGGAGCGGCTCGGCGTGGACGGCCGACGATCCGCTCCAGTCGGTGCCGTAAGGGCCGGGTTCGATGATCGTCACCTTGATCCCGTGCGGGGCGACCTCCTGGGCGAGCGACTCGCTGAACGCCTCCAGGCCCCACTTCGACGCGTTGTAGAGCCCGAGCATGGGGAACGCGGCGACGCCGCCGATGCTCGACACCTGCAGGATGTGGCCCCGACCGCGCTCCCGCATCCCGGGCAGCACGGCCTGGGTGACCCAGAGCGCGCCGAGCAGGTTCGTCTCCAGCTGAGCTCTCGCCTGTGCCTCGGTGACCTCCTCCACCGCTCCGAACAGGCCATATCCGGCGTTGTTGACGGCGACGTCGACGCCGCCGAAGCGTTCGGCCCCCTGGGCCACCGCGGCGAAGGCGGCCTCCCGGTCGGTGACGTCGAGCGTCAGCGGGAGGACCGCGTCGCCGAACTCGTCGGCGAGCGGCTTCAGCGCGGAAACGTCGCGGGCCGTCGCGACTACCCGGTCGCCGCGCCGCAGCGCCGCCCGCGCCCACACGTTCCCGAAGCCTCGGGATGCTCCCGTGATGAACCAGGTGAGTGTGTGTTCGGTACTCATACCGGCCACTCTGCCCCCCGTGGGACGGGACAGCCATCACCGTGACAGGGTCACCCATCGCCCACGGGCCCCGCGTACAGTGGCGGGTAGACATGCTCGGCGACAACGCTCTCGGCTCCTTCCTCAAGGCCCGCCGCGCGCTCGTACGCCCCGAGGACGTCGGGCTGCCCGCGACCGGGCGGCGCCGGGTCGCGGGGCTGCGCCGCGACGAGCTGGCCGCGCTCGCGGGCGTCAGCCTCGCCTACCTGACCCGGCTTGAGCAGGGCCGCGACCGCAACCCCTCCGAGCAGGTGCTCGACGCGCTCGGTGCCGCCCTGCGCCTCGACGCCGACCTCACGGCCCACCTGCACGCCCTGGCCCGCGGTGCGTCGAGACGGAACGGCGGCCCGCCCCGCCGGCCGCGGGAGCGACCGGCCCCGGGGACGCAGCTTCTCCTCGACGCGTGGGTGGACACGCCCGCCTACCTGCGAGGACGGCGGTTCGACGTGCTGGCGGCCAACGCGACGGCGATCGCCCTGGCGCCCATGTATCGGCCCGGCCGCAACCTCGTCCGAGACGTCTTCCTCGACCCCGGCGCGCGGGCGCTGTTCCCCAGGTGGGACGCCGTCGCGGCCGACTCGGTCGCCGCGCTGCGAGCCGTGGCCGGCGCCGCCCTCGACGACCCGGCCCTGCGCGAGCTGGTCGAGGACCTGTCGGCGGCCTCCGAGGACTTCCGCCGCCTGTGGGAACGCCACGACGTCCGCCCGACGCGCGACGAGACGAAGGAGTTCGCCCATCCCGTCGTCGGGCCGCTCGTCCTGCGGCGGCACAGCCTGGCGGTCGGCGGGACGGACGGCCAGGTCGTCATCGCCTACCAGGCCGAGCCGGGAACGCCCTCGGCCGCCGCCCTCGCCCGCGTACGTCACACGGGCCAGCCGCCTCGCTTGCGCGGTGACCTGAGCGGCACGGCGGCTGACAGCGGGGAGGCCGCGCCGGGAGACAGGGCGTCGAGGACGAGCGCGAGGTAGCGCCGCCAGCCGTCGCTGCCGGGATCCATCGTCCACAGCACGCCCATCAGCATGACCATGATCCTGGGCAGGTCGTCGGGGACGAGGTCGGCACGGATGAGACCGGCCTGCTGCCCGCGCCGGGCCAGCAGGGTCAGCGACTCGATGAACGGGCTGCTGGCCTCCGCGGTGATGGCGCCGGAGTTCCGGGCGGCGGCCAGGGTGTTGTGCTCACGGGCCGCCGTGGACATCGCCGCCTCGAGCACGGTCGCCAGACCGCGCCGGGGATCGTCGTCGACGAGCGCCCGTTCGATGGCGGGGGCGATGTCCTCGGCGAAGCTCTGGTCGAGGGCCGCCCGGACCAGGCCCGCCTTGTCGGGGAAGTGGCGGTAGAGCGTCGCGATGCCGACCCCGGCGCGGCGGGCGATGTCTTCGAGCAGCGCGTCGGGGCCCTGCTCGGCCCAGACCTCCCGGGCCGCACGCAGAATCCTGCCGGAGTTGCGTGCGGCGTCGGCGCGCAGCCGCCGTGAGGTCTCGGTGGTCACCCCGACAGGATAACCAAGTGATAGGCGACTATCGATTAGGTCCGCACCCTCGTCAGGACTCGTCCCAGGTGACAAGCATGTGCTCAGGCCCTCGGGTGGACAACCCCGTCTTCCACCTGACGTCGTCCTCGGGGCCGGCGAAGCGGAGTCCCGGCAGCCGTGTGAGCAGCGTACGCAGGGCGACCTGCAGCTCCATCCGGGCGAGCGGAGCGCCGAGGCAGTGGTGCGCCCCGTGCCCGAACCCCACGTGCGAGGCCTGCTGACGGTCGAATTCGAGTTCGTCGGGGTTCGTGTAGATCGACTCGTCGCGGTTGGCCGACACCAGGCTCACGACCACCGGCTCTCCTGCGCGCACCGTGACGCCGCCGAGCTCGACGTCCTCCAGGGCGTAGCGGGCGATGGAGGCGCCGCCTCCGAGCGGGACGAAGCGCATCAGCTCTTCGACCGCCCGGGGTATCAGGTCGAGGTCCGCGCGCAGCGCCGCGAGCTGCTCGGGGTGGGTGAGCAGCACGTAGACGAAGTTCGGGATCTGCGTGGCCGTGGTCTCGTGACCGGCGACGAGCAGCGCCTCGGCCAGCGACAGCATCTCCTCCTCCGACAGCCGCTCCTCGTTGTCGCGGGCCGCGACGAGCGCGCTGAGCAGGTCGTCCTTCGGGGTCTGCCGGCGCTCGGCGATCAGACCGGCCATGTACTCCCGGAGCAGGCCCATGCAGCGCACCACCTGCTCGGGGGTGAACCGCGTGGTGGACAGGAGCGCGTCCGACCAGGTCCGGAAGTCGACGCGGTCCTCGACGGGAACGCCCAGCAACTCGCAGATGACCGTGATCGGCAGCGGCAGCCCGAAGTCCTCGACGAGGTCGGCCGGAGCGCCCTTGGCCAGCATCGCGCCGACGAGATGGTCGGCGATCTCCTGGGTCCGCGGCCGCAGCAGCTCGATCCGCCGTACGGTGAACGCCTTGGACACCAGCCTGCGCAGTCTGCTGTGCTCGGGCGGGTCGAAACTGAGGATGCTGCCGGGGCGGGACTGGTGGGGCCGCATCCGCGGCTCGTCGCGGCCGATCGCCGCGGCCCGGCTGAACCGCGCGTCGCCGAGCACGACCTTGACGTCCTCATAGCGGGTCGCGAGCCACGCGGGTTCACCGTAGGGCAGCCGGACCCGGCACAGCGGTTCCTCCTGCCGCAACCGGGAGAAAAGCGGGTCCACCTCCAGCCGCTCCACCTGGCCGAAGGGGAAGGTCCGGGGTTCGACAGTGGTCATGATGCCTCCAGAGCGGATCGTCGTTCACCACGAGCCGTCGAGTCGCCACTTGATAGTCAACTATCACATGACTCGTGTAAAGAGATCAACGCAAGCGAGAGCAAAATCTCACTTGAGGCGGGACGTGACCGCGGGCCGGAACACCTGCCCTATCGGGCGTCGAGGTCGCCGTCGTGGACGGTCGCGAGGTCCGCCAGCCCGGAGATGGTCAGGACGGGGGTCAGCAGCGGGTTGGCGATGAGCGTGATGTGGTCGGCGTGGGCGAACAGGACGCTCAGGCCCGCGCTGTCGAGGTATTCGACGGAGGTCAGGTCGAGGACGACGGGCCCCGGGGTGCTCTCCAGAGCGGCCGAGAGGGTGTCGGTGTTGCTCATGTCGATCTCACCGGCCGCGGTCAGGAGAACGGCGCCGTCCGGGCGAACCCCAGGAGTGAGGGTCAGGGGTGTGGTCATCAGGCGATCCTCATCTGCATGTCGACGGTGGTCCCGTACGGGCCGGGGGTGATGGTGACCTGCTGCATCATGGCGCGCATGAGCGCGACGCCGCGGCCACGGTGGGCGTTCGCCTCGGGTTCGGGGGACTTCCAGCGGCCGGTGTCGGCGACGGTGAGGCGCAGGTTGTCGACCGACGCCTCAGCCCGCAGGCGGACGACGTCGCCGGGGGTGTGGCGGTGGCCGTGTTCGATGGCGTTCGCGCACGCCTCACCGGCGGCGACCAGGATGTTCTGGACGATCTGGGCCGGCAGGTCGCACTGGCCGAGCCAGCTCCGCAGCGCCTTGCGGACGGGCGCCAGCTGGGACGACTCGGCGGGGAAGGTCATCTCCAGCGGGGCCGGGTGCCGGTAGAGCAGCAGAGCGACGTCGTCGTCGTATCCGTCGGCGGGCGCCAGGCGGATCATCACCTGAGTGGCGAGGTCGTCGACGGCGATGTTCCTGCCGTCCTGTACGGCCTGGCTGGCCTGGTCGATGCCCGAATACAGCGGACGGCGGCGGCGTTCGACCAGGCCGTCCGTGTACAGCATGAGCGTGGCACGGGCGGGGATGATCGTCTCGCTCTCCGGACGGGTCGCGCCCGGGCGTACGGCCAGGGGAACGGAACGTCCGCCGTCGAGCAGGCCCGTGTTGCCGTCGGGGTGGGCGAGGATTCCCGGCGGATGTCCGGCGCTGGAGTAGGACAGGCGCCCGGTTTCCGGGTCGAGGACGGCGCAGAAAACGGTGGTGCACCTGGCGCCGGGGACGCCGGCGGCGAAGTGGTCCAGGGCCATGAGCACACGGGACGGGCTGTCGTCCTGCAGCAGCAGCGCGCGGCACGCGCTGCGCAACTGTCCCATGACGGCCGCGGCCTCCACCCCGCGCCCGACGCAGTCGCCGACGACGATGCCGATGCGCCCGCCGGGCAGGGCGATGGTGTCGTACCAGTCGCCGCCGACCTCCAGGGGCCGGGTGGCGGGCTCGTAGCGTACGGCGAACCCGTCGGGAAGCCGGGCGGGGCCGAGGATGGCGCGCTGCAGCGCGATGGCGGTCTCGCGCTGCTGGTCGATCTGGTGGGCGCGCACCAGTCCCTGGGCGAGACGCCCGGCCAGCAGCGACAGCAGCACCTGGTCCTCGCCGGTGAAAGGCCGGTGGTCGCCCAGGTCGATCCACAGGGCCAGCTGGCCCTCGGGGTGCTCCAGCAGGATGCCGACCCCGTCGCGGTCGGCGACCGGGGTGAGCAGCGGCCGCCGCAGCATGTCGGTGAGCACACGGCGGCGATCGCCCGGCAGCCCGTGCCAGTCCACCGGCTCGCCGGCGGCGGTCAGGGCCGGCTCCTCGCCGTGGCCGAAGACGGCGGCCACAACCGACTGGGCACGCCACAGGCTCTGCAGTTCCCGCAGCGCGCCGGTCAGCGCGTCGGAGAGGCTCCCGGCCTGGGACAGGCTGGTGCTCAGCGAGGCGAGGGCGCTCTCGCGCTGGATGGCGTAGTGCTCGGCGGTCACGTCGCGGAAGGTGCCGACGACGACATGCCGCCCGGTGTCGGGATCCTGCGCCTGGTTGAAGGTGACGCTGACCCACAGCCGGTGCCCGTCACGGTGGGTGACCGGGATGGTGTAGCTGCCCTGACCGGGACCGAGAAGGCCGCCGAAGGCGTCGGCGACCTGCTGGTAGCCCGCGGGATCGGTGGCGGCGTCCGGCCACCACGGGTGGATCGGCGTGTAGGGGAGGCCCTCGGGGCCGTAGCCGAGAATGTCGGTGAAGGCGCTGTTGATCTCGACGACGGCGCCCTGCTCGTCGCAGACGAAGAACGCCTCCTGCAGCGAGTCCACCAGTGCGCTGCGCCAGCGCGCCTGGTGCTGGCGCAGCCGCGCCATGTCCATGTTCGCCCTCACCCGCGCGAGCAACTCCGCGGCGGCGAAGGGCTTGACCAGGTAGTCGTCGGCTCCGGCCTGCAGGCCCTCGATGGACGCCTCCTGGCCCGCCCGGGCCGACAGCAGCACCACGGGCACGGCGGCGGTGCGTGGATCGGACCGCAGCGCCGCGACCAGGGACAGACCGTCCAGGCGGGGCATCATCACGTCGCTGACCACGAGGTCGGGGGCGTCCGCGCGGATGGCGTCCAGGGCCTCCATCCCGTCGCCCGCGGTGCTGACGACGTAGCCGGCGCCATTGAGGAGACGGACGAGATACCCGCGCATGTCGGCGTTGTCGTCGGCGACCAGCACCCGCGCCGGGGCGGCCGAGTCCCCGGATCGGGCGGCGGAGCCGTCGTGGGACGGCAGCCCCATCGTTTCCCCGGTGAGCTCGCCGCCGTCGTCCGCGGGCAGCCAGCGCAGCGCCTCTTCGACGTACGGGTCCGCGGTGGTGGCGGCGGCGCCGGTGCCGGCCGTCGTGATCGCCTCGGCGGGCAGGTGCGCGGCGCCGTACGGCAGGCGGATGGTGAAGCGGGTGCCCTCGCCCTCGGTACTGTCGGCGCTGATGGTGCCGCCGTGCAGGCCGACCAGCTCCTGCACGAGGGCCAGCCCGATGCCGCTTCCCTCGTTGGACCGTGAGCGCGCGTTCTCGATGCGGTGGAACCGCTCGAACAGCCGCGGCACCTCGTCGGCCGGGACGCCGATGCCCGTGTCGGTGACGGTCACCACCGCGTGGTCGTCCCCCCCGCGCACGGTGACGCCGATCGCGCCCTCGAAGGTGAACTTCAGCGCGTTGCTGAGCAGGTTGAGCACCACCTTCTCCCACATGCCGCGGTCGATGTAGACCGGCTGGTCCAGGGGATGGCAGTCGACCCGGAAGTCCAGGCCCGCCTTGTCGATGGCGGAGCGGAAGAGGCTGGCCAGCTCGGCGGTGACCGCGGCCAGGTCGACCGGCTCGTAGCTGGCCTGCATCCGGCCGGCCTCGATGCGGGAGAAGTCCAGCAGGGTGTTGACCAGCTTGCCCAGCCGCAACCCGTTGCGGCGGATGACCTCCAGCTCCTCGCGTACCTGCGCGTCGGCTCCCTGCAGGCGGCCGCGCAGTTCCTCCACCGGCCCCATGATCAGGGTCAGCGGTGTGCGGAACTCGTGACTGATGTTGGAGAAGAAGACGGTCTTCGCGCGGTCGAGCTCGGCCAGCTCCTCCGCCCGCCGCTGCTGGGCCTGGTAGCTGCGGGCGCTCGCGATGCCCGCCGCCACATGCCCCGCGGCCAGCTCGATGAACCCGCGGTAGGCCTCGTCCAGGAAGCGGTACCGGTTGAGCGCGGCCACCAGGAACCCGTACGGCGCGCTGCCCTGCTGGAGCAACGGCACCACCAGCGCCTGCGTGGGCGGTTCCGGCCAGTCTCCGGCCGGGAGACCGGCGAACGGGGCCCGATCGTTCGGGGCCCGGTCGTTCGGGGCCCGGTCGTTCGGGGCCCGGTCGTTCGGGGCCCGGTCGTTCGGGGCCCGGTCGTTCGGGGCCCGGTCGTTCGGGGCAGGGTCGTGCGCGGCAGGGTCGTGCGGGGAAGGGCCGAGCGGCACGATCACTGACTCTCCCCGGGCCAGCGCCGTCGCGGGCCACACCGCGTCCGGGGCGTCGGCCGGCAGCGTGAGAGGGGCGGCCGGGTGCCCGGCGGAGATGCCGGTCACCCCTGCCAGCCGTGCGCCGCCGCCGTCCTGGAACAGGTAGGTCAACGTGAACGGAAGGTCGTGCAGGTTGCGGCCGAGCTGCCGGCAGGCGAAAGCCAGCATCTCCTGCTCGGTGCGGACCACGCTGGGATCGGAGCCGAGATCCCGCAGGGTCGCCATGCGCCGCTCGCCGATGACCCGCTCGGTCTCCTCGCTGACGACGCACAACATCCCGACCACGGTGCCGGAGTCGTCCCTGAGGGGGCTGTAGGAGAACGTGTGGTAGCTCTCCTCCGGATAGCCGGCCCGCTCCAGGAACAGCAGCAGGGCCTCGTCCCAGGTCGCCTTCCCCGTTGCCAGCACGGTGTCGATCCGCGGGCCGATGTCGTCCCAGATCTCCGCCCAGACCTCGCTGGCGGGCCGGCCCAGCGCCCACGGGTATTTCCGGCCCAGCGTGTCACGGCGGTAGGCGGCGTTGCAGAAGAAGGTCAGCTCCGGCCCCCACGCCATCCACATGGAGAACCGGGACGACAGCAGGATGCTCACCGCCGTCTGCAGGCTCTGCGGCCACTCCTCCGGCGGCCCGAGCGGGGTCGCCCGCCAGTCCACCGACGCCAGATCCCGGCCGACCTCGTCGTCGGCGGAGAACACCTCGGCTCCGGCCGCTGTCGGCGATCCCTGCTCAGCGTCCTCACAGCGCGTCACTTGACACCCTTTCGTTCACGCCGAGCCCAGCCCACCCATGCCGGACTCCGTACCGTGCCGTTGCCACGCGGCGGGCCCCGCAGGGGTGTGGGGGAGGTCGGTGACACGTGCGCAGCAGGATACTCCCGCTAGGTCGAACCCGGATGAATCGTACGAAGTGGGTGTCCGGCGGCCTATCGGCCCGTCAGCCGGCCGGGAGCGGCTGCGTGGGGGAGCCGGCTTCCTGGGTGGCGGCCCAGGAGGCGAGCAGGCGCAGGCCTTCCTCCGATGACGAGCCGGGTTCCGCGGTGTAGACGGTGAGGGTGAGGCCGGGGGCGGCGACCATTTCCAGGCCCTCGTAGGCGAGGGTGAGGTCGCCGACAGCGGGATGGTGGAACCTCTTCACCCCGGTGCCGTGCTGGCGGACGTTGTGGGCACCCCACCGAGTGCGGAACGCGTCGCAGCGGGTGGACAGCTCGCCGACCAGGTCGTGGAGGTCCTTGTCGTGGGGGTCACGGCCCGCCTCGGTGCGAAGGATGGCGACGGTCATGTCGGCGGCCAGGTCCCAGTCCAGGTAGAAGCGGCGGGCGGCCGGGTCCAGGAAGGTGTATCGGGCGAGGTTCGGCGGCCGGTGGCCGGTGGCGTACATGTCGCGGTAGAAGGCACGCGCGAGCCGGTTGGCCGCCAGCAGGTCCATCCGGCCGTTGCGGACGAACGCCGGCCCGGCGGTGACCGCGTCCAGAGTCCACTGCAGGCTCCGGTGCGCTGCCCACTGCCTGGTGGCGCGCTGCCGGGGCCGCGCGAGCGCGTCGAAGCCGTCGGCGGCTTGCGCGAGGTTGAGCAGGTGGGCCCGCTCGGCGTCGTCGAGCTGGAGCGCGCGGGCGACGGCTTCGAGAATGCTCGGGGACACGCCGGCGAGGTTGCCGCGCTCGAGTTTGGCGTAGTACTCGACGCTCACATCGGCGAGCGCCGCGACCTCGCTCCTTCGCAGCCCGGGAACGCGGCGCCTGGTGCCGGCGGGCAGCCCGGCCCGCTCGGGGGTTATCTTGGCGCGCCGCGAGACGAGGAACTCGCGGGCTTCTTCGCGGTTGTCCACTCTTCGACCGTACGCGCTCGCGCCCGATGGAAGGGATGCACTGCCGGTACACCCCTCACCAGGCACTCCCTGCCCGCATGGGAAGCCGGTTATCTGGATGGCGTGGCACTTCCCTGATCGCACCGCGGAGGGATGCCCCTACTCGGTCCGTCGTGACGGACCCGTACGACCCCGGCGCACAAGGAGCCATCCGCTCCACCCGCCCGGGCGGGCACGTCGGCTACGTGGGAGTGGCCCACGGTGTCGAACTGGACGGCACCGAGCTGATCGACCTGATCGGAAACCGCCGGATCGACCCCGGCAAGGTCTTCGACCTCCGCCTCCCGCTCGACGAGGCCGCCGAGGCGTACAAGGCCATGGACGAGCGCCGCGCCGTCAAGCCCCTGCTGCGCGTGTGATCCGCAGACCGATGTGAAGGAGAAGAAATGGAGATCGTGAAGCGGCCCGCGAGTCAGCACCCGCACGCGCCCCTGACCTCCTGGAGGTGACCGGCCGGCCGGGGTAGGACCTGCGGGTTCTACCCTGAGGCAGGGGCCGTCCTGGCGGTGTTCCCCCGTGCCGCCGTGACGGATTTCGTCCGTCCGGGCTCACGCGGTGCCGTCGGCCGTGGTTCGTCACCATGCGCCGGCGAGACCGCATGGGGACAGTGGAACAGTGAAAGGATTGCGAGGGTGACGGCAAGAACCAGTGACATCGAGAAGGCGGCCGGTGTGCTGCGCGCCGGAGGCCTCGTGGCCTTCCCGACCGAGACCGTCTACGGTCTGGGCGCCAACGCCGAGGACCCCGCCGCCGTCGCGCGCGTCTTCCAGGTCAAGGGGCGCCCGCCCTCCCACCCGCTGATCGTCCACATCGGCGGCGCGGAGCACCTGGGCGACTGGGTCGAGGACGTGCCCGCGACGGCGCGCCTGTTGGCCGAACGCTTCTGGCCGGGGCCGCTCACGCTGGTCCTGCGGCGCGGCCCCCGGGTGCCCCTCGAAGCGACCGGTGGCCTGGAGACGGTGGCCGTCCGCGTGCCCGATCACCCCGTCGCACTCGCGCTGCTGTCGGCCTTCGGCGGGGGTGTCGCGGCCCCGTCCGCCAACCGCTTCGGCTCGGTCAGCCCCACGACGGCCAACCACGTCCGTGCGGAGCTCGGTGATGCCGTCGACTTCGTGCTGGACGGCGGCTCCTGCGAGGTCGGCGTCGAGTCCACCATCGTCGACGCCACGGGCGACACTCCGAGCGTCCTTCGGCCCGGCGGGGTGACGCGCGAGGACCTCGAGGCGGTGCTCGGGCGCCCGCTCACGGTCCACTCCACCAGCCGGGTCCGGGTGCCGGGCCAGCATCCGTCACACTACGCACCGCGTGCGCGTGTCGTCCTCGTCGAGCCCGAGAAGGTCGTCGCCGAAGCGGAGCTCGCGCAGGAGCTAGGGCACCAGGTGGGCGTCTTCCTTCCCCCCTCCTTCGCGGGCGCCCAGGTGAAGGCGCACGCCGTGGTGACGGTCCCGGATGCGATGGCCGCCTACGCGCATGGGCTGTACGGGTTCCTGCGCGAGCTCGACCAGCGGGGGTGCGACCTCATCGTCGCGTCCCTGCCGGTGGAGCAGGGACTGGGACTCGCGATCGCCAACCGGCTCCGCCGCGCCGCGGGGCCCCGGACCTCCGAGTGACCGGCAACGCTCCTCACTGATCACGCTTCCCCACGGCCTGGGCCGCTTACACCCCGTGACCAGGCCATAGACGGGCCAAGCGACTCCTTCGTCACGTGTTCCTGCGATGTCCCGCGAGCCGCCGCAGGTGACAGTAGAGCCCGAATGGCGCACAGCCGGACGGGAGAAGAACCATGACGATCGACCAGACCGTACCCGACACCAGGGTGACGGCTGAGGCCACCGAGTTCGTACGCGAGGTCACCAGCGACCTGATCTACCACCATTCACGCCGTGTCTACTTCTTCGGCAGCCTGATGGGGCGGAGACGGGGCCTGAGCTTCGACCCGGAGTTGCTCTACATCGGCGCCATGTTCCACGACCTGGGGCTCAACAAGGAGTATCGCGGCAGCGGCAGGCGCTTCGAGGTGGACGGCGCCGATGCCGCCCGCCGCTTCCTCCAGGAACGCGGCGTGCCGGAAGACAGCGTCCGCCGGGTGTGGACGGCGATCGCCCTGCACACCACCCCCGGCATCCCCGAGTTCATGGAACCGGAGGTCGCGCTGGTGACCGCGGGCGTGGAGTACGACGTGCTCGGCATCGGCTACCACGATCTCGACGACGCCCAGCGAGCCGAGATCACCGCCCTGCATCCGCGGCCGGGTTTCAAGGAGGCGATCCTGCGGGCGTTCACCGAGGGCATCGCGCCCAAGCCGGGGACCACGTTCGGCAACGTCAAGGCCGACGTACTCGAGCGCTACGTGCCCGGCTACCGACGGGGGAACTTCGTCGACACGATCCTCGGCTCCCCCTGGCCCGAGTAGGTCACCACGCCGTCACTTGTCCCCCGTGCGAGCTACCGGCGAATGTCCACCGTGCGGGGACGATCTCCGACCGCCGGATCCGTAGCGTTACGACGCAGCCACGGCGCTCCGTCCGCTTTTCCCACTACACCGCCGTGCGCATCACCCCGGCGTCGACTCCCTCACTGGAGGACCTCATGCTTCCGAAGATCAAGACATCCGTTGTGGCCGCGCTGTGCTGCACCGTGCTCGGCGCGGGGGTCGCCGGCTGCGGCGGCGAATCGCTGGAGAACTGGGACCCCCTCGCCCCCGCCACGCGGACAGCCGATGCCGCCCCGATCTCCGGGACCGAGAAGATCGATGTCGCGGGCCGGTCGGTGAACGTGTCCTGTTCGGGCGACCCGGAGAAGGGCAGGCCGGTCATCATCCTGATGCACGGGGCAGGCGACGGGCTGGAAAAGCTGGCCGCCATCCAGAAGACGCTGAGCAAGCAGAACCGGGTCTGTTCCTACGACCGGCTCGGCTCGGGCGCGAGCGACCAGCCGGACGGCCCGCAGAGCTTCTCCAGCACCGGGAAGATCCTGACCGGGGTGCTCGACCGCGTCGCCGGTGACAACCCGGTCGTCCTGGCCGGGCACTCGCTGGGCGGGCTGATCGCCGCCAGGTACGCCCCCGACCACCAGGACAGGGTCAAGGGGCTGGTCCTGATGGACGCCACCCCATCCACCATGCTGGCCGACATCACGAAGGCGATCCCCAAGTCGGCCACCGGCCCGGCGGCCGAGTTGCGCGCACAGAACCTCGCGATATTCCAGGGCGAGAACCCGGAGAAGCTCGTCGTCCCCGACGGCAAGGTCCGTTCCGCCGGGAACATCCCGGTGGAGGTGATCCAGCACGGGAAGCCGTACCTCGCGGCCGTGCCCAAGTACGGGCCGCGCCTGGAGCAGGCGTGGGCCGCGGGCCAGCGCAAGTGGCTCGCACTGTCCAGCGACAGCAAGCTGAGCACGGCCAAGAACAGCGGCCACTACATCTACGTCGACCAGCCCGATGTCGCCGTCCAGGCCATCGAACGCGTCGCCGAGCAGGCCGCTCATGGTGAGTGACCGCAGGTCCAGGATCAGTGGCTGATCCGTCTGGGCGAGGTGGCCGGTGAACTGCTCGCGGTGTCCGGCCGAGCAACGACCGCGCCGAGTGGCGTGAGCCGATTTCCCTGTCGTGGCGCTGTCGGCGCGATTTGGCACCATGCACCGTTGTGGATATCGATGAGTTCTGGCTCTTCCTTCAGCGGTCCCGGCAAGTGACCGGCGATCCCGATGAACGCCTGCGGTGGCTCTCTCTCCACCTCGCACAACGCCCGCCGGCCAGGATCGTCGACTTTCAGATCCTCCTCAATCAGATACGGCGGCGATCCGACACCTACGACATGTGGGAAGCCGCCAACCTCATCTTCGGCGGCTGCTCCACCGACGGCTTCTGGTACTTCCAGGCGTGGCTGATAGGGCTCGGCCGTGACACTTTCGAGCTTGTAGTAGCCGACCCCGACAACCTGGCCGAGGTCCCGGAGGTGCGGCGACTGGCAGAACGCCCGGTGAGCGAGTGGGCCCAGGAGGAGTGGCCGCAGTGGGAGGCGTTGAGCTACGTGGCCGCCGGCGCATACGAAGAGGCGACCGGTGAAGAGGACGGCGTCTACGACGCCATGAAAGAACGCGGGCACACCAACCAGGGCGATCCCGAGCCCACGGGACTTCCGTGGAGGCTCCGCGACCCCAAAGCGACGACGCAGAGGTTGCCCCGCCTGAGCCGCATGTTCTGAATCGACCTGATGCGGGGAAATCGGCTGTGCGGCGCGAACGCGGCCCTGCAGATCGTCTACGTGGCGGTACGCCACGATCACGATGCAGGGACAGGCGTCCGGACTCTGCCGTGAGAGCGGTAGGGGTATCGTCCAAATGTGGCCGAGCACACGTGGCGATTACGTCGTGGTGAGGAAATACTCGGCGACATACACCTGACCGGTGATGGCGATTTCCCCTGGTTGTCGGGACGTTTCGTCGCCCGCTCGGGGTACGCGGCTGTGGAACCGCTGTTCGTACAGGAACTCGCCCTCATCGAGGCAGACGGCGAACTCGACTACGAAACCTGGGAAGCCACGTACAAGCACATCAGCGACCAACTGGAGTTGATAACGCCAGACGGCTTGCCTGTCACGGACTTCCTGCTACACATCAGCGGGCAACGTGCCTGGTTCCGCCTCGGCTAGGCA
Organism: Microbispora sp. KK1-11; assembly: GCF_006874435.1. NCBI lineage: Bacteria > Bacillati > Actinomycetota > Actinomycetes > Streptosporangiales > Streptosporangiaceae > Microbispora > Microbispora sp. KK1-11. The sequence goes on from NZ_VIRJ01000038.1 coordinate 72,621, forward strand.
ACGCGCCACGAACAACATTCCGTCTACGGCCCCGCGGTCTTGGTCATCGATGGAAATGCCGGTCGGCGTGGCGTCCAGTCGTTCGAGTACGGCGGCTACGAACGAGGCCGAGCCCCATCCATTCTCAAGGTCCAGTCGAAGGTAGGTCGTGAGCGAGGGCACGGCCTTCACTCCTAGACCATGCAGGGCGACGGTCGCCAGAGGCGGCGCTGTCAGTGAGCCCAGCGAGGTCTCCAGGCTTTCCAGCAGCGCAGCCTCCAGGCGCCGGGTCCGACCGGACGCGAGCCAAGCGCCCATGACGCGCGGCCGCCAGTGCGAAGCCAGCAGCTCGGCGACTTCGTCGTCGGTCGTACCTCGCGCCACTTCTCGCAGAGAGTCGAACGGGACGTCACGACTTAATGCGTTCAGGCCCATCATTCTCAGGTAGAACGGCAAGACGCACCGCTGCTCCAGATCCGTCGATGCCGACACGGTCTTAGGCTAGGGCACGCTCGCGAGGAGCGTCGTACGTCGCGCTCTCATCGGCAAAAGCGGCTACCGCGCAGCTGGCGGCTCGAGTGGGCGGGTCAGCCGAGCTTGAGCAGCAGTTCGGTGAGCTCGGCCGGCATGGTGATCATGCAGTCGTGGCCCGTCTCCAGTTCCCACACCTGTGCCGGGCTGCCGTTGGGCTGTACCGCTGGGACGGGCCGCCGCTTGATGCCCTCCGGTACGCCGGCGACGCAGTGAATGTGCGTCCGCGGGATTGTGTGCACGGCTGGGTTGTCCAGCCGGACCGGTTGCCGGAAGCAGAGCACCGACTGATCCGACAACATCGCCCGCAACCACGCCATGTCCGCCGGGTCGGTGACCCCGAACAGGCCCAGAGGTGGCGGCAACTCGGGCATCGGCGGGATCCGCCAGCCGGCCTCGGACTCCGCGGCGCGGTCGATGAGGGCCTGGGTCACGGGATGCACATCGATCGCGTTCTCGCCGTCCTCCGGGACCATCGCGTCGAGGTAGACCAGATGGGCGATCCGGTCCGGGATCCGGTTGGCGGCGGACGAGATGACCAGCCCGGCGTAGCTGTGGCCCACCAGGATCACGTCGGTGAGGTCCTCCTCGGTGATCAGCCTCACGACGTCGTCGACGTGTGTGTCCAGCCCTACCTCGGGGCCGAGCAGGTGCGCCTTGTCTCCGTGGCCGGTCAGCGAGGGCGCGACCACCCGATGTCTGGCCGACGCCAGCAACGGGACCACCCGTTCCCAGCATTGCCCGCTGTGCCAGGCCCCGTGTACGAGCAAAAATGTTGACATGGTGTAGCTCCTTGTTCGCGGAAGGACCCACCAGCGGATTTCGCCGGCGTTCGTCCCGGAAGTGAGGTTTCCGCTCACCCGCTGACAGAGCCAGAGCCCCCGCGATCCTGGGGGTGACAGGACCAGGCACGCACGAAAGTGCGGGAATTACAGTGGGGACATGAGCGACGACTCCAACCTTCTGGGCGATTACGTACGCGCCCGTCGGGAGCTCGTCACTCCTGAACAGGCCGGCATCCCCTCCGTGGGCGTACGGCGCGTGCCGGGCCTGCGCCGGGAGGAGGTCGCGATGCTCGCCGGCATCAGCGCCGACTACTACCTGCGCCTGGAACAGGGCCGCGACCGCAACCCGTCCGCGCAGGTCCTCGAGTCCCTCGCCCGCGTGCTGCTGCTCGACGACGACGCGACGGCCTACCTGCTGCGCCTCGGGGCGGGAAAACCCCGGCGGCGACGGCGGCCCCGGAAGGAAACCGTTCCTCCTGGCGTCGCCAAGCTCATCGCCGCGCTTCCGCTCCCCGCGTACGTGGAGGGTCGCTACTTCGACGTCCTCGCCGCCAATGCGCTGGCGACCGCTCTGTCGCCGCGACTCGTGGCGGGGGGCAACCGCCTGCGGGACGTGTTCCTGGACCCCGCCGAGCAGGCTCTCTACCCGGACTGGGAGGACGCCGCGCAGGGCATGGTCGCCGGCTTCCGCGAGTCCGTCGGCACCGACACGGACGACCCCCGATTCATCGAACTCGTCGGCGAACTCTCCCTCGCCAGCCCTCGCTTCAGCAGGCTCTGGGCCCGTCACGACGTGAACACGTGCGAAGGCACGCCCAAGCACGTCGACCACCCCCAGGTCGGTGGCCTCTGGCTGAACCGCGAGAGATTGGGCGTCAGCGGCGCGGCAGGTCAGACGCTCGTCGTCCTCCACCCGGACCCCGGCACCGACAGTGCCGACAAGCTGGCGCTCCTCGCGTGCATCGTGCGGACATGACCCCGCCCATGCTCGGCCGGGTGGCCCAGCCGCCACATGCCGCGGCCGTGTTCGCCACGTTGCGCGAGGCCATTACGGACAAGGAGTTCTTCGACATCACCGTCCAGTTGCCGGACGAGTACTGGACCCTGCTTCCCCGTCCGTGAGCGGGTGACGAGCGGGCTCGCCGCTCCACGAGCTCCATCAACCCCGGCAGGTCCTCGAAACCGCTTCAGTAGCAGGTCACCTCTTCCCGTGGAGGCCCTGACACGTCACAGGCCCGGCCAGGCGGTCCCGGGTCCGGTTCCGCCCCCCGTGCGCATGGAGTCCGGCCGGGGTGAGAAGGTGTGGGGGACGGCATGCTGGCACAGCCGCCTCCGGCACCACTCGGGCCGCAGGCTGCCGGAGGTCTCCGTGGACCTGCGAAACGTTTCGGAACGGGCGCGGCAGGCGTTGCACATCGCGATGGTCGCCCCGCCGTGGTACGACATCCCGCCTAAGGGGTACGGCGGCATCGAGTCGATGACGGCGGATCTCGTCCGCGGGCTGCTCGCCCGCGGGCACCGGGTGACCGTGATCGGCGCGGGCGACGGAGTCGATCGGCGCACCTACAACGAGCCGCCGTCGGCGAGGATCGGAGAGGCGTTTCCGGAAGTCGTACACGCTGCCAGGGCGGAGCGCTTCCTGGGCGGGCTGGCGCCCGACGTGGTCCACGACCATTCGCTCGCCGGGCCGTTGTGCGCGTCGGCACGTACGGCTCCCACCGTGGTCACCTGCCATGGCGACGTCCGGGGCGAACTCGGCGCCTACTACCGGGCCCTCGGCACCTCCGTCGACCTCGTCGCCATCTCTTGCTCGCAGCGGGCGAGCGCACCCGACCTCAATTGGGTCGCGCAGGTGCACAATGCCGTGGATTTCGCCACGTTCCCGTTCCGCGCGCGCAAGGAGGAATGGGTTCTGTGGGTGGGCCGACTGCATCCCGACAAGGGCGCCCACCTGGCCATCGAGGCCGCCCGGGCGGCCGGCCGGTCCATCGTCCTGGCGGGCAAGAAGACGGAAGGAACCGAACAGGCGTACTTCCGGGAGCACGTCATGCCGCTGCTCGGCCGGGCGGTGCGGTACGTGGGCGAGGCTGACGCCGCGCTGAAGCGTGACCTGCTGTCCCGGGCTCGTTGCCTGGTGTTCCCGGTGCAGTGGGAGGAGCCGTTCGGCATGGTCATGATCGAGGCTATGGCCTGCGGCACACCGGTGGTGGCACTGAGCAGGGGTGCGGTTCCCGAGGTCGTCCTGGAAGGGGTGACGGGCAGTGTCCGTCATGATGTCGGGCAGCTCCCGCTCGCCATCGAGGAGGCCGGGAGGCTGGAGCCGGCGGCCGTGCGCGCCTACGCGCTGCGACGCTTCGACGTCTCGGTGATGACCGAGGCCTACGAACGCGTGTACCAGCGGGTCTTCGCGCGGACACATGACCGGGGCCGTCCGGCGGGACGGGAAGGGGGAATTTCGGGGAGCCACGACGCCTGACCGAGTAAGTACGGAGTTGCTTCGCACCTGGCGCTCCCCCTGGGCGACCTGCCACTGCTCATGCGAGGCAGATGAGGGTCAGGAAGGGTGGTGCGAGGGAACGGCAGGGGAGATCCTGGCAGGGGAGGCGAAAATCCCGTCGGGGTGTTCCACAGGCCGACGGGGGATGCGCGTCATAGGGATTGTTCTCGCTGGTAGAGCCCTGACATCGCCAACGTCGAAGGTGGCGTGGATTCCGGTTCTCCCGCTCGGGCCGATGCGCAGCGGCGGCGGAGCGAGTTGTCTTCACGATCTGGAATAGCCGAGGGGGTTGGTCCCGTGAGCGTCCCGAGAACAGCAGGGTCCCACAAGGTGGTGCTGGCCACCTACAGCAGCTACGACGCGGCCCAGCACGCGGTGGACGTCCTGGCCCGCCACGA
>NZ_VIRJ01000039.1:0-75074 GCF_006874435.1 Microbispora sp. KK1-11
GCGTGGACTTCCCGGCGCCGTTCTGCCCGAGCAGACAGTGCACCTCGCCGGCTCTGACCTCAAGGTCCACGCCGTCCAGCGCGCGTACGCCGGGGAACTGCTTGACGATCCCCCTCATTTGGAGCAGGGGGTGTTCGTCTCCCATGGGGGTCTCCCAACGATGATCAGTTGGCGGAGTAGACGTGATCGCTGATGAGGCGGGTGGCGCCGATGACACCCGCGGTGTCGCCGAGTTCGGACAGCACGATCGGCAGGTTTCCGGTGGCGAGCGGCAGCGACCTGCGGTAGACGACGCTTCTGATCTCCGCGAGCAGCACGTGGCCGAGCTTGGCCACGCCGCCCGCGATGATCACGAGGCCGGGGTTGAAGAAGCTGACCAGGCTCGCCAGCACCTGGCCCACCCGGCGCCCGCCGTCGCGGATCAGCCCGATCGCGCCCGCGTCGCCCTGCGCCGCCGCGGCGGCGACGTCCTCGGCCGTCAGCGTGCCCGCGACCGCGAGCCGTTCGGCCAGGTACGGCGAGCCGCCCGAGCGGGCCACCGCCATGGCCTCCCGCGCGAGCGCGGCCCCGCCGAAGTACGCCTCCAGGCATCCCGAGTTGCCGCAGGAGCAGACCGGCCCGAGGTCGTCCACCCGGATGTGGCCGATGTCGCCGGCGCTGCCGGACACCCCGCGGTAGATCTTGCTGTCCACCACGATGCCGCAGCCGATCCCGGTGCCGATCTTGACGAGCAGGAAGTCCTCGACGTGCCGCGCGAGACCGGCGTGCAGTTCCCCGAGGGCCATGATGTTGACGTCGTTGTCGACCACTGTGGGGCAGCACAATGCCTGCCCGACCGTCTCCCTGACCGGGTAGCGGTCCCAGCCCGGCATGATCGGCGGCACCACCGGAACGCCTTCGGCGAAGCTCACCGGCCCCGGGACGCCGATGCCGGCGCCGCTCAGATCGGTGAACAGCCCGTCCCTGCTCAGTTTGCCGAGCAGTTCGATGGCCCGGTCGAGCACGGCGGCGGGTCCCTCTTTGATGTCGCAGGGCTCGCTCAGGTGACCGAGCACGTTGAGCTCTCCGTCGGTGACCGCGACGTCGATCGAGGTGGCGCCGATGTCGATCCCGCCGAACCGGATGTCACGGGCCAGCCGTACGCGTCCCGAGCGCCTGCCGCCCCGCGAGGCGGCCAGTCCGTCGGGCTCGGCGAGGCCCAGTTCGACCAGCCGGTCCAGCTCGACGTTGAGCTTCGACCGCGACAGGTCCACCACGTCGCCGAGTTCGGCACGGGAACGCCCGCCGTCTCTCAGCAACCGCAGGAGCGCGGCCTGATGGACGTTCTCCGGCCTGATGGTCGTCCTCTTCACGTACGCCTCCGCGTCCCGGTGATTGGCTGGAAACGTACCTCTTTTCTGTTGATTGGGGAAGACCTTTTATCGATGTGATGCAATCTTTCGCTGAAATCAACAAAAGTCACGTCGCGTGTGAGGGGTAGGAGAGTCAGGGAGGATGGTTGGAGGGCGCATGCTGGGGTTGCCTGACGAGGTGCGCGGCTGCCTGTTCGACATGGACGGGGTGCTCACGCGCACGGCCCGGATCCACGCCGCGGCGTGGAAGGAGATGTTCGACGAGTACCTGCGCGCGCGGGCGGTCGCCACCGGCACGCCGTACGTGCCCTTCGACGAGACCGGCGACTACGAGCGGTATGTCGACGGCAAGAAGCGCCTGGACGGCACACGGGGGTTCCTGCTGTCCAGGGGCATCGACCTGCCCGAGGGCAAGCCCGACGACCCGCCGGGCATGCCCACCGTCAACGGCCTGAGCAACCGCAAGAACGAGCTGGTCCAGGCGGTCCTCGACCGGCAGGGCGTGGAGGTCTTCGAGGGCTCGGTGCGCTACCTGCGCGCCGTCCGCGACTCCGGGCTGCGCCGCGCGGTCGTCTCCAGCAGCGCCAACACGGCGCGCGTGCTCGCCGCGGCCGGTCTCGAGGACATGTTCGACGCGCGGATCGACGGCGAGGTGGCCAGGGAGCGCGGCCTGGCCGGAAAGCCCGCCCCCGACATGTTCCTCGCCGCCGCCGAGACGCTCGGGCTCGCGCCGGCCGAGGCCGCGGTGTTCGAGGACGCGCTGGCGGGGGTCGCCGCCGGGCGCGCGGGCGGTTTCGCCGTCGTGGTGGGCGTGGACCGCGGGCATCAGGCCGAAGCCCTGCGGGACAACGGCGCCGACGTGGTGGTGACGGACCTCTCCGAACTGCTGGACGACAAATGATCAAGCATCCCGCCTTCATCGTCGAGCCGTGGTCGGTGCGGGAGTGCCACCTGCACACCGACGTGCTCGCCCAGACCGAGTCGGTGTTCGCGTTGTCCAACGGGCACATCGGGCTGCGCGGCAACCTCGACGAGGGCGAGCCGTACGGGCTGCCGGGCACCTACCTCAACTCCTTCTACGAGCTGCGCCCGCTGCCGTACGCCGAGGCGGGCTACGGCTACCCCGAGTCCGGCCAGACGGTCGTCAACGTCACCAACGGCAAGCTGATCCGGCTGCTCGTGGACGACGAGCCGTTCGACGTCCGGTACGGCACGCTGCACTCACACGAGCGGGTCCTCGACCTGCGGGCGGGGACGCTCACCCGGAAGGTCTGCTGGAGCTCGCCGACCGGGGCGCAGGTGCGCGTCACCTCGACGCGGCTCGTGTCGTTCACCCACCGGGCCGTGGCCGCCGTCCGCTACGAGGTGGAGCCGGTGGACCAGCCGCTCAACGTGGTCGTCCAGTCGGAGCTGGTGGCCAACGAGACCGTGCCGCCGCCGACCGCCGATCCCCGCGCCGCCGCCGCGCTGGAGGCGCCGCTGGTGCTGGAGGAGAACGTCGCCGCGCGCAACAACGTGTGCGTCATGGTCCACTCCACCAGGGCCAGCCGGCTGCGGGTCGCGGCGGGGATGCGTCACGAGATCGACGGCCCGGACGGTACCCGCGTCGAGTGCGACGGCGGCGGCAACGTCAGCCGGGTCACGATCGCCACCAGGCTCGTGCCGGGCGAGCGGCTGCGGCTGGACAAGTTCTTCGCCTACGGCTGGTCGGCCAAGCGGTCCAGGCCCGCGATGCACGACCAGGTCGTGGCGGCGCTGGCGGCGGCCCGGCTCACCGGGTGGGACGGCCTGTGCGCCGAGCAGCGCGCCTTCCTCGACGACTTCTGGGCGGGTGCGGACGTCGAGGTCGAGGGCGACGCCGAGGTGCAGCAGGCCGTGCGCTTCGGGCTGTTCCACCTGCTCCAGGCGGGCGCCCGGCTGGAGCGGCGGCCCATCCCCGGCAAGGGGCTGACCGGCTCGGGCTACGACGGGCACGCGTTCTGGGACACCGAGAGCTTCGTGCTGCCGGTGGCCACCTACACCTACCCCCGGGCCGCCGCCGACGCCCTGACGTGGCGCGCCTCGATCCTGCCCCTCGCCCAGGCGCGGGCCGAGCAGCTCGGGCTGGCCGGGGCCGCCTTCCCCTGGCGGACGATCAACGGCGAGGAGTGCTCGGGATACTGGCCGGCGGGCACGGCGGCCTTCCACGTCAACGCCGACATCGCCGCCGCGGTGACGCGGTACGTCGACGCGACCGAGGACACCGACTTCGAGAGGGACGTCGGCCTGCCGCTGCTCGTCGCGACCGCCCGGCTGTGGTGCGCGCTCGGCCACCACGACGCCGAGGGCCGCTACCGCATCGACGGCGTGACCGGCCCGGACGAGTACAGCGCCGTCGCGGACAACAACGTCTACACCAACCTCATGGCCCAGCGGAACCTGCGGGCCGCCGCCGCGGTGGCCGTACGCCACCGCGACCGGGCCGAGCGGCTCGGGGTCACGCTGGAGGAGACGGCCATGTGGCGCGACGCCGCCGCGGCCATGCACCTGCCGTACGACGAGCGGCTGGGGGTCCACGAGCAGAGCGAGGAGTTCACCGGGCACGCGGTGTGGGACTTCGCGGGCACCGCACCCGAGCAGTATCCGCTGCTGCTCCACTTCCCCTACTTCGACCTGTACCGCAAGCAGGTCGTCAAGCAGGCCGACCTCGTGCTGGCCATGCACCTGTGCGGCGACGCGTTCACGCCCGGGCAGAAGGCGCGCAACTTCACCTACTACGAGGCGCTGACCGTGCGGGACTCCTCGCTGTCGTCCTGCACCCAGGCCGTGCTCGCCGCCGAGGTGGGGCAGCTCGACCTCGCCTACGCCTATCTCGGCGAGGCCGCGCTGATGGACCTGCGCGACCTGGAGCACAACACGCGCGACGGCGTCCACATGGCCTCGCTGGCCGGGGCGTGGATCGCGCTGGTGGCCGGGTTCGGCGGCATGCGGGCAGGCGAGGGGCGGATATGCTTCGCCCCCCGCCTGCCCTCGGGCATCACCCGGCTCACCTTCCGCGTCCGCTACCGGGGCCGCCTGCTGCGGATCGACGTCACCCCGGACGGCACGACGTACCGGCTCCTGCACGGCCCGCCCCTCACGCTGTCGCACCACGGCGAGGAGTTCACGCTCGGCGCGCAGCCGCAGGCCCGGCGCAACGCGCCGGCGCCCTTCCCGGATCTGCGGGTCAGGCAACCGCCCGGCCGCGAGCCCGCGCCCCGGCGGCCCGGGGACCTGTCCCGCGACCTCACCGGCCAGGCCGAGCAGGCCGAGGAGCTCTGACGGCCCGGCCGGGCGCGTCGAGAGGGGGGTCAGAGCATCTTCTGCAGGGAGGCGCTGGCCTGCTCGCCCAGCTTCGTCGGGAGATAGGGCTGCTCGGCCATGACGGCCTCCCAGTTGTCGCGGATCGCCTCGATGGTGAGGTCGTCGGTCCGCCAGCCCGGCCCCTCGGCCACGAACACCCGGGCGATCCGCCCGGCGCCGACCGAGAACACCTCGCCGCTGGTCTCGCAGCTCTCGTGGGCCAGGTACGCCACCAGCGGGCTGACCCGCTCGGGGGTGAACCTGCTCTCGAACTCCGCGGGCAGCAGCGTCTCGGTCATCCGCGTCCACGCGACGGGGGCGATCGCGTTGGCCTTGATGTTCGCCCGCGCGCCCTCGATGCCGAGCGTCTTGGTCAGGCCCACCAGGCCCATCTTGGCGGTCGAGTAGTTGGCCTGGCCGAAGTTGCCGAACAGCCCGGCGGGCGAGGAGGTGTTCACGATCCGCCCGTACGCCTGCTCCTTCATGTGCGGGAACGCCGCCCGGCTGACCAGGAACGAGCCGCGCACGTGCACGGCGATCACGGCGTCGAACTCCTCGACCGACATCTTCCCGAACGAACGGTCGCGCAGGATGCCGGCGTTGTTGACGACGACGTCGACGCGGCCGAACGCGTCGAGCGCCGTCCGCACGATCGCCTCCGCGCCCTCCGGGGTGGCGACGTTGTCGGTGCTCGCCACCGCCTCCCCGCCGTTCTTCACGATCAGTTCGGCGACCTCCGCCGCCGGGCCGGAGGACGCGCCGGAGCCGTCGAGGGCGCCGCCGAGGTCGTTGACGACGACCTTCGCCCCGCGCCGGCCGAGCAGCAGCGCGTGCGACCGGCCGAGCCCGTGCCCGGCTCCGGTGACGATCGCCACCCTCCCGTCGAACCTCAGCTCGGAATCCTCACCAGCAGGCATGGCGCCACCCTTCCAGAAAGAGAACAAGGTTCTGGTAGCACTTTAGCCGTCGGCTCGTCCAGGACTACGGGGTGTGGCACAAGCCGCCCAGGGCCGGTCGGCGGCTCGTCAGTCGCCGCTGGTGGTCTTCGCCACCGCCGCGAACATGTCGTCGACATAGCGGCGCATCAGGCGTTCGAGTTCCATGAGGTCACGGTCGCTCCATTGGGCGAGAACGGGACCGGCCAGGCGCTGACGGGCGGCGTCGAGAGCGTCGGTGACGCGACGGCCCGCGTCGGTGAGGATGGCCTCTTTCACCCGGGCGTCGGTAGGGCTGGGGCGTCGTTCGACGAGCCCGAGCTCGGCGAGTTTCGCGACCTGACGGCTGATCGTGGTGTAGTCGCGCCCTGCTCGTTCGGCCAGTTCGCCCACACCGATCGGCCCGAATCGCTCGATGCCCACAATCAGGGTGAACAGGGCGCGGTCGAGGGAGACCCCGGCCTCGGCCAACAGGACATCGTCGCGGCTGGGCAGGTTCATCAGCACGACCAGATCGACGATGGCCCCGTGGAGACGGCGCAACGTGGTCTGGCGTCGCCGTGTGGTCAAGGCGGCCGCACCGTCCTTCCGTGAAATCGGGCCTTCCTGATTATCCGGCCTTGCTGAGGATCGGACGTGAAGGGCAATTCTAGGAGGTCTGCCTGCGGCGCCGTCGACGGGCGGAGAGCGGTTCTCCCGGCGGTGACGGCGCCCGCCGTCCGGACGCGTGGGCGCCTGACCGCCTCGGGGCGCCGCGACGCCGGCCTGCCCGATCCCGCGCGTGGCACACCTTCGGAAGATGAGTGTATGGAGCACATATATTCCACTGCGAGCAGGTGGGCGGACGGATCACGCGCCAGCGAATTCCCCGGCCATATGTGCACTTCATGTCGGGACACGCGGCCGCGATTGACGGTCAACACGGCCCTTCATAAGATGCGTGCGTAATACACGTAATTTTCCGGACGGCCGGGCTGTCCGGATCCACGCGAAGAAGGAGCTGGGCATGACCGTCAACGATGTCGAGGTGGTCATCTGCGGATCCGGGGCGGCCGGGGAGACCCTCGCGATCGAGCTGGCCCGCCGGGGCGTGAGTTTCCTGTTGATGGACAAGGCCGCGCACCCGTTCGTCGGGTCGCGCGGCAAGGGCATCCAGGCGCGCACCCAGGAGGTGTTCGAGGACCTCGGGGTGATCGACAAGATCATCGCTTCCGGTGGCGAGTATCCGCTCCAGCGCGTCTACACCGACGACGGCCCGGTCGACACCAACGTGATCGACGCGCCCGGCCCGACACCGGACGAGCCCTACCACATCGCGCTGCTGGTCCCGCAGTTCCTCACCGAGCGCAGACTGCGCGAGCGGCTGGCCGAGCTCGGCCACGCCCCGCACTACGACCACGAGCTCGTCGGCTTCGACCAGGACGAGGACGGGGTGAGCGCCCGCATCGTCACCCCTGACGGTGCGCGCACGGTGCGCGCGCGCTACCTCGTGGGCGCCGACGGCGGGTCGAGTTTCGTACGCAAGGCCCTGGGCGTGGCCTTCGACGGTGAGACCCTCGGGGTGCGTGCCGTGGTCGCCGACGTGATCGTCGAGGGGGTCTCGTTCGAGGTATGGCACCGCTGGGGCCGGGGAGCCGCGGACCAGATCATGCTGTGCCCGCTCTACGGCACCGAGATGTTCCAGCTCATGGGACCGGTCTCTTTCGGCGTGGACGTCGATCTGTCCGCGCGGGGTCTGACGGCGCTGTTACGCGAGCGCACCGGCCGCGACGACGTGCTGGTCCGGTCGGTCTCGTGGGCCTCGGTGTTCGAGATGAACGCCCGCCTGGCCGAGACCTACCAGGTCGGACGCGTGTTCCTGACCGGAGACGCGGCACACGTCCACCCGCCGACCGGCGGGCAGGGACTGAACACCAGCGTGCAGGACGCCTACAACCTCGGCTGGAAGCTCGCCGCCGTGCTCGACGGCGCCCCGGACCGGCTGCTGACGTCGTACGAGAGGGAGCGCCGCCCGATCGCGGAGGCCGTGCTCGGCCTGTCGAAGCGACTGCTGGAGGCGGCCAAGAACCGCGATATGAGCCGTAACCGGGCAGTCAGCCAGCTCGACCTCGGCTACCCCGACTCGCCGCTCACCCTCGTCGACCCCCGGCGCACCACGGGCGTGCTCGCCGGCGACCGCGCACCCGACGCGCCCGTCATCGGCGCCAGCGGCGTGCCCACCCGGCTGTTCTCCCTGTTCAAGGGCACCCACTGGACGCTGATCGGCTACGACGTGCCCGCCGGCGACGCCCCCGCCGCCCGGCGCGACGTGCACGTGCACACCATCGGCGAACGCGGTGACATCGTCGACACCGGCGGGCACGTGCGCGACGGCTACGGGCTCGCCCCCGGGCAGTGGGTCCTGGTGCGCCCCGACGGCTACGTCGCCGCCGTGACCGCCGACCTGAACGTCATCGACGCCTACCTCGAAACCCACCTGGACGTCACCGCACCCGCGAGGCCGCGGCAGGACGTGATCGCCGTGTCAGGAGCGTGATGGGCACCGGACCGCGCAGTGGCCGCGGTATGGCCACGCGCGGCCGCGTCAGGCGGACGGCGCGTACCAGAGGTCGGGCTCGCCCGGCACGCGGGTGACCATGTCCCGCTGCTCCAGCCACACCAGATGGGCGAGCGTCTCGTTGTTGGCCGCCCGCCGCATGTGCGCGGGGATCTCCTCCCAGCTGCGCGACCAGGTGAGCCGGGTGGCGATGTCCCAGCAGGTGGAGCCGTCGCCCTCCGCCACGACTCGCCGCACCTCCGCCAGCCGCTCCTCGTGGTGCCCGATCACGTAGTCCACCCGCTTCGTCAGCTCCAGGAAGCGGTACTCATGGGCGGGCAGCACCTCCTCGACGTCGAGCTTGCCCACCGCCCGCAGCGCGTCGAGGTAGTCGGCGAGCGGGTTGGCCGTCGACTGGGGGTGCACGGCGACCATCGACGTGATCCGGGCGAGCACGTGGTCGCCGGAGAACAGCAGGCGGCGCTCCGGCTCCACGAAGCACAGGTGACCGGGCGAGTGGCCGGGGGTCCACATCGCCCGCAGGTCCCAGCCGGGCAGGTCGAGCCGGTCGCCGTCCTCGATGAGCCGGTCGGGCGTCGCCATCGTGACGAACTGGCGCAGCATGACCGACGCCCCGGCGAGCTCCTGTGCCGTCATGTCCGGCACCCCGCACCTGACCAGCAGGGAGCGCTCCCGCTGCACGAGCGACTCGATCGCCGACTCGTCGTAGCGGTCGTGCACGAGGCGGGCGTCGGCCGGATGCAGCCCGATCCAGGCGCCGGAGGCCTCCCGGATCCGCCCTGCCAGGCCGTAGTGGTCCGGATGGATGTGCGTGACCAGCACGGCCTTCACGTCGGTGATCTCATATCCGGCCGTGGCGAGCCCCGCGACGAGCGCGTCGTACGCCTCCTCGGTGTTCCATCCGGCGTCGATGATCACAACCCCGTCCGGGACCTCCAGGGCGTAGACCAGGACGTAGCGCAGCGGGTTGATCGGGATCGGGACGGGAATCGACCACAGCCCCGGCCGCACCCGCTCGACCTCGGGCAGCCCCCCGCCCAGCCACGCCGCGCGCTGCGCCTCGTTCGCCGCGGTCACGATCACCTTGCTCATCGGCTCCCCGCCCCTTTCGCAGCCCTGCCCGCTCGATTGTGCCGTCTTACCGAATCTGGTTCTACCGGGGGTGCCTCAGAGCGGGACCTGCGGGGAGGCGTACGTACAGGAGGGCGGAGGCGAGAACGACCACGGCGGTCAGGGCCCAGACGGGTCCGACGCCGAGGATCCCCGACAGCGGCACCAGGCAGAGCGAGGAGAGCGTGGCGCCGAACTGCAGCTGCAGGGAGTCCACCGACATCACGGTGGCCCGGCGGTCGGCGGCGACGCGCTGATGCAGCAGTTCGGTCCTGAGCAGGGAGGCGACCGCGAGCGCGGTGAACAGCAGCACGTAGGTCGCCGCGGTCGCGACGACCCCGGCCGCGCCCCGCAGGACCGTCGAGGCGGCCAGCGCGAAGACCGCCACCGCCGTGACGACCGTGCCCGAAGCGGCCCCGCGGACCGAGCCGCGGACGAGCCGCGCCACCGGCGGCGCGAGGGAACTGCCGAGCGCGTTGGCGGCGAAGCCGGCGAAGGTCACGAAGGCGTAGGCCGCGCCGCCCGTCGCGGATTCCCCGGTCAGGGCGGCGAGGCGTCCGGGGGTCAGCGTCTCGATGCTGTTCAGCATCACGCCGGCCCCGGCGGCCAGCAGGAGCAGCCGCCCGAGGGCGCGGTCGGCCAGGCCGAGCCGGATCCCGGCGACGATCGTGACCGGCACGTCGCGGACCACCTCGGCCAGCCGTACCGCCGCCCGGGCGGGCCCCCTCCCCGCACGGCTCGGTTCGCGCATGAGCACGAGCACGGCCACGAGAAGGACGAGCGCGGCCCCCGCTCCCGCCCAGACCGGCGCGGCCAGCGGGTCCCGGCGTACGACGAGCGGGAGCAGGCCGCCGGCGAGCGTGCCGAGCGCGAGGGCGGCCGCGCCCGCGACGTTGCCGGCCGCGAGCCCGGGCTTCAGGTCGGCGGCCGGGCCGTACCGCGCGTGGAGGGTGTCGACGTACCAGGCCTGGGCGGGCCCGCTGGACAGCGCACGCGCGACGCCCTTGAGCACGGACGCGACCAGGAACGGCCACACCGAGTGCGCCAGGGCCATCACGACCAGCCCGGCCACGCTGACGACGGCCGACGCGGCGAGCACCGGGCGTCTCCCGAGGACGTCGGCGAGCCCGCCCGTCGGCAGTTCGAGCACGACGATCGTGACCGAGTAGGCCCCGCCGACCAGGCCGACCTCGGCGATGTCCAGCCCCCTGGCCGACATCAGCAGCACCATCGGCGCCAGCATCAGGCCGGTCGGCAGCCAGGTGAGGAACTCGATCGCGGCATAGCGCGCGTGCTCACGCATGCCCGGCCGCGGGGTCTCGGCGAGCGGCCGCCCAGGCTCGCCCATGACCGGCTCACCCATACCCACATCACCCATGCCCGCATCACCCATGACCGGCCACCGGGTCCCGGCGCGGATGGGCCGCCAGCAGGACCGCGACAGGACGCGCGTCCGGGTCGTCCCGATCCCGCTCGGCGGCCTCCAGGAGCATGGCCGACACCCGCTCGTAGAGGGACGCCACCGTCGCCGGCGACAGCCGTACCACCAGGTCGGACATGCCGGCGGCCTCGACCCACGCCTCGCTCCACAGGTCGCGCTCGCGCTCGAAGTTCTCGACGTCGGAGGTGAGCTTCTCGAGCTGGCGCCGCCGCAGGAACGCCGCGGCCTCCCGGCCCTCGGCGGTCGCGGCCATCTCCACATCGCTCCAGGAGGTGAAGCGGTGGATCGCCCGCCACCGCCGTTCGCGCCGGTCGCGCTGGCCGGGATCGGCCTCCACGAAGCCATACCTGGCGAGCTGACGCAGGTGATAACTGGTGGAGCCGGAGCTCTCGCCGAGGCGCCCGGCCAGCTCGGTCGCGGTCGCCGGGCCGTTCGTGCGCAACTCCCCCAGCAGCCGCGCCCGCAGCGGGTGGGCGACCGCCTTCAACGTGCGGGGATCGTGCACGTGGAAGACCTCATGATCCATACGGCGGAGGCTAACATTGCAAAGACGGCTTTGCAAAAGTCCCTTTGCAAAAATGAAAGTTTCAGTCACACCCCCTCGCAATGGCCGGTCAGGCGGGTCTCGCCGCCGGGATCGTTGACGCCCGCGGAAACCCGGAGGAAACATGCGAGTCGCGCACCGCTTTGGGAGCGCTCCCACTCCCCCCGAGGACCACTGTGCTCAGACGAATCGGCATCCTCGCTGTGGCGGCACTGGCCACGGCCTGCCTGACCGGCGCACCTCCCGCCACGGCGGAGGAGGGCCCGGAACAGATCCCCAACGGCACGTTCGACACCGTCACCGACCCGTGGTGGCACACCGCGAACCTGAACTTCGAGCTGTCCGACGGCCGGCTCTGCTCCGACATCCCCGCGGGCACGACCAACCCGTGGGACGCGATCATCGGCGTCAACGACATCCCGCTGGTGAAGGACGAGACCTACGCGTTCAGCTTCTTCGCCACCGCGAACCCCGGGAAGGTCGCGAGGGCGTACGTCCAGCTCCCGACCGACCCCTACACGCAGTACGTGTCGGCCGCCCCCGAGCTGAGCGTCTCGGGCAACACCTACAGCTACACGTTCACCTCGCCGGTCGACCTGCCCAACGCGCAGGTCGTCTTCCAGATCGGCGGCAGCGCGACGGCGTGGCGGTTCTGCGTGGACAACGTCTCGCTCAAGGGCGGAGCGCCGCCGGACGTCTACACGCCCGACACCGGCCCCCGGGTCCGCGTGAACCAGGTGGCCTACCTGCCCAAGGGCCCCAAGAACGCCACCCTGGTCACCGACGCCACCGCGGCGCTGCCGTGGCAGCTCAAGAACTCCGCCGGGACCGTGGTCGCGCACGGCACGACCACCCCGCGCGGCGTCGACGCCAGCTCCGGGCAGAACGTCCACTCGATCGACTTCGGCACGTACGCGAAGGCCGGGACCGGTTACACGCTGACCGCCGACGGCGAGACCAGCCGGCCGTTCGACATCAAGCCCGACGCGTACGCCGACCTCAAGCTCGACGCGCTGAAGTTCTACTACACCCAGCGCAGCGGGATCGCGATCGACGACGCCCTGCGTCCCGGCTACGGCCGGCCCGCCGGTCACGTGGGCGTCGCCCCCAACCAGGGCGACACGAACGTCCCGTGCCAGCCGGGCGTCTGCGACTACTCCCTCGACGTGTCCGGCGGCTGGTACGACGCGGGCGACCACGGCAAGTACGTGGTCAACGGCGGCATCTCGGTCGCCCAGATCATGAGCGAGTTCGAGCGCACCAAGAACGCCGCGACGGCCAAGCCGATCGGCAGCCTGAACATCCCCGAGAGCGGCGACGACGTTCCCGACGTGCTCGACGAGGCCCGCTGGGAGCAGGAGTTCCTGCTGAAGATGCAGCGGTCCGACGGCATGGTCCACCACAAGATCCACGACGAGAACTGGACCGGCCTGCCGCTGCTGCCGCACCAGGACGCGCAGAAGCGCGAGCTGCACCCCGTCTCCACGGCCGCCACGCTCAACCTCGCCGCGACGGCCGCCCAGGCGGCCCGTATCTTCGCGCCGTACGACGCGGCGTTCGCGGCGAAGAACCTCGCGGCGGCGAAGAAGGCGTGGGCCGCGGCGAAGGCGCACCCCGACCTGCTGGCCTCCCCCTCCGACGGCACCGGCGGCGGCACCTACGACGACGCCGACGTCAGCGACGAGTTCTACTGGGCGGCGGCCGAGCTCTACATCACCACGGGTGAGAAGGAGTACAAGGACTTCGTCCTCGCCTCGCCGCACCACACCGGCGACCTGTGGAGCAAGAGCGGCGCCTTCGACTGGGGCCACGTGGCCGCGCTCGCCCGCCTCGACCTCGCGACCGTGCCGAACGACCTGCCCGGCCGGGACGCGGTGCGCCAGTCGGTCGTCGACGGCGCGGAGCGCTACCTCGGCGTCGTGAAGAGCCACCCGTACGGCCTGCCGTTCGATCCGGGCGACTACTTCTGGGGCTCCAACAGCGCGATCCTCAACAACACGGTCGTCCTCGGCGCGGCCTACGACATCACCGGCGCGGTGAAGTACCGCGACGCCGCTCTGGAGGCCGTCGACTACCTGCTGGGCCGCAACGCCCTCAACCAGTCGTACGTGACCGGCTACGGCGAGGTGGCGTCGAAGAACGAGCACAGCCGCTGGTACGCCCACCAGCTGGACACCTCGCTGCCGAACCCGCCGCACGGCACGCTCGCGGGCGGCGCGAACTCCGGCCTCCAGGACCCGGTGGCCCAGGCGAAGCTGAAGGGCTGCAAGCCGCAGTTCTGCTACATCGACGACATCAACTCCTACGCCACGAACGAGGAGGCCATCAACTGGAACTCCGCGCTGTCGTGGGTGTCGGCGTTCGTCGCCGACCAGGGCGACGGCACGGTCAAGGCCCCCGCCGCGTGCAAGGTCACCTACACCACGCACGGCTCCTGGCCGGCGGGCTTCACCACCCAGGTCACCCTCAAGAACACCGGCACGAAGGCGATCGACGGCTGGTCGCTGAAGTGGTCGTTCCTGGGCGGCCAGAAGGTCGCCAATAGCTGGAGCGCCAAGTTCTCCCAGCAGGCGGCGACCGTGACCGCCGCGAACGAGGACTGGAACAAGACCATCAAGCCGGGCCAGTCGGTCACCTTCGGCTTCAACGGCCAGGGCGCGCCGGGGGCCAACCCCACGCCCGACCTGTTCACGCTGAACGGCGCCGCCTGCGCCTGACCTGATCCTTATCCGGATCGGAAAGACCCCGGCCGCCGCCCCAGCAGGGGCGGCGGCCGGTTCCATTCAACCCCTGCGCCCCAGCTCAGGGCCGTCCGTCCCTGACCAAGGCGGCGAAACGGGAGGCCACCTCACCCCAGGCGGCCCGCGAAAGCGGGTCGTCGGTCACGGCGGCGGCGTACAGCTCGTCGAGGTCGAGACCCCGCCTGCGGGTGTGCTCGGCGTCCCACCGCCGGATGCGTTCTGGCCCGACCTCGGGGTGGAACTGCACGCCCCAGGCGCGGTCGCCCAGCCGGAAGGCCTGATAGGGGCAGCGCTCGGTCTCGGCGAGCCAGACCGCGCCCGGCGGCAGGGCCGTGATGGCGTCGATGTGGTTCTCGATCGCCGGGACGGCGGCGGGCAGCCCGCCGAAGACCACGTCGTCCGCCGCCTCGGCCCTCATGGTGATGGACGTGCTGCCGTGCTCGGGCGCCCCGGCGTCGCCCTGGACCTTCCCGCCGCCGACCGAGGCCAGCATCTGCCCGCCCAGGCAGATGCCGAAGAACGGCACCGACCGGGCGAGGGCCTGCTCGACGAGGGCACGGGCGGACGCGAGCCAGGGCGCCTTGTCGTCGTCGTCCGGCAGGTAACCGCCGCCGAGCACGATCAGGCCGTCGTGCTCAAGCCGCGGCGGGAGGGCGGACCCGTCGAAGGCGGTGACCACGTCGACGGCGACCCCGGCGGCGTCCAGCCATTCTCCGAACCGCCCGGGACCGCCGTTCGCTCCGTTCTGTACGGCGAGCACACGTGGCGTTTCCGGCATGAGGCCGGACTCTATCGCCCCCGCCCTGCCTGCGGTCGCGCCCCTCCGCCGCGTGATCGAGGTAGGACAGGGTCAGTCCCGCCTGCCGGGGTCACAGGTCGCTGCCGCCGGTGGCGTCGACCGTTGTGCCGGTGACCCAGCGGGCGTCGTCGGAGGCGAGGAAGGCCACCACTCCGGCCACATCCTCCGGGGTCCCCACCCGGCCCAGCGCCGCCCGGCCGGCCGACGCCGCCCAGGCCGCGTCGTCGCCCCGCAGCCAGTCCGCGTTCGTGTCGGTGTCGACGATCCCCGGCGCCACGTTGTTGACGGTGATCCCCCGTGGTCCGAGGTGCTTGGCCAGCGCCAGCGTGAAGGTCTCCAGCGCGCCCTTGGTCATCGCGTACGCGATCGCCTCGGGGAACGCGATCCTGGTCACTCCCGAGGTGACGGTCACGATCCGCCCGCCGTCGGGGATGCGCGGCAGCGCCCGCTGGGTGACGAAGAAGGCCGCCCGCGTGTTGACGGCGAACGCCCTGTCATAGAGCTCCGGCGTGACCTCCTCGATCGATCCCCGCGCGGTGATCCCCGTGTTGTTGACGAGGATGTCGATCGGCGCCTGCGGCCCCAGCTCCCGGTCCAGCCCGGCGAACAGCTCGTCCACGTCGCCCGGCGCGCCCAGCTCGGCCCTGACCGCGAAGGCCCGGCCGCCCCTGGCCTCGATCGCCGCCACCGTGTCCTTGGCCGCCGCCTCGTCCCTGGCGTAGTTCACCGCCACCAGCGCCCCGTCGGCCGCCAGCCGTTCGGCGATTCCCCGTCCGATTCCCCTGCTCGCACCCGTCACCAGCGCCGTCTTGCCGTCCAACGCGGTCATGTCCATGCCTTTCTGTAGTGACCGCTACACAATAACACGACTTGTAGCGATCGCTATAAAATCGGCGCATGGGAAGAACCAGGGCGTTCGACCGGGACGTCGCGCTGGAACGGGCGCTCGAGGAGTTCTGGCGGCACGGCTACGAGGCGACCTCGGTCTCCGGCCTGACCGCGGCGATGGGGATCAACCCGCCCAGCCTCTACGCCGCCTTCGGGGACAAGCGCCGGCTGTTCGGCGAGGCCGTGCGCCGCTACCAGGAGACCCACGGCGCGTTCGCCTCCCGCGCCCTGGCCGGGGAGCCGACCGCGCGGGCCGCCGTCGAGCGCCTGCTCCGCGAGGCGGCGGAGGTCTACACCGACCCGGCCCACCCGCCCGGCTGCTTGATCATCTCGGCCGGGGTCAACACGAGCGACGCCGACGTGATCGAGGAGCTGCGCGGGCACCGCGAGGCGGGCAAGGCGGCGATCCGCCGCCGGATCGAGCGGGACGTCGAGACCGGCCTCCTTCCGCCGCAGACCGACGCCCCGGCGCTCGCGACGTTCTTCGCCGCCGTCATCCAGGGGATGTCCACCCAGGCCAGGGATGGCGCGACCCGGGCCGACCTCGACGCGGTGGCGACACTGGCGCTGCGCGCCTGGCCATAAAGTGAGCGGCGTGATCGACGACATCTGGGTGGACGACGCCGTCACGGCGCTGCGTCCGGACTTCGCCGTCCTGGTGGTCTGCGCGTACGGCCTGCGCAACGGGCCGTCCGACGACCGTTCGCGGGCCTGGCTCGCCGACGCGGCGGTGCACGCCGTGCCGCTGGACGACAAGAGGATCGAGGCCTGGCGGGCGGCCTACCGCGCCTTCGGCGCCAAGCCCCAGCGCACCCGGCCGTCGGTCGACGCGCTGGTCCGCCGGATGCCGCTCCCCGAGATCAATCTGGTGGTGGACGCCTACAACAGCGTGTCCGTACGGCACGGCCTGCCGATCGGCGGCGAGGACCTGCGCCGCTACCAGGGCGCCGCCCGGCTGGTGCGGGCCGCGGGCGACGAGCCCTCGGAGGAGGCGCTGGGCGACCCGGAGATCGGCGAGGTGGTGTGGCGCGACGAGGCGGGCGTCACCTGCCGGCGGTGGAACTGGCGGCAGTGCGTCAGGACGAGGATCACCGAGGAGACGGTGGACGCGCTCTTCCTCCTGGAGCGCCTCGAACCGCTCTCTCTGGACGCGCTGCGTGCCGCGGGCGACGACCTCGCGGGTATGCTGTCCGATATAGCTCCCAATATCCGGATAGAGTCGCGGCTCATCGGCTGACCAGTCGATGTGACCAGAGGGTAAGGGGCACCTCACCACCCAGACGGGCTATCCGCGCGTGACCTGTTTTATCGATCCTGGGAGGATGGGCCGGGACCTGCGACCCGCCGGGGCGCACGTCGGTGTGCGAGGCGAGTAGCCTTGGACAGGTTCACCAAACATCAACGCCGATCTGCGGAAGAGGGCGATTTCCGCCGTGTCGTCTGAGTCGTCGCGGACAAACCCGCTGGCAAGCTTTGGACAAAATGAGTGGCTTGTCGACGAGTTGTACCAAAAGTATCTCGAAGATCCCGAGTCTGTTGACCAGGCCTGGTGGCACTTCTTCGCTGACTACAACGGGACGGCCAAGCCCGCTCCGTCCAAGTCCGCAGGCGCCGCGAACGGCGCGACCGCGACGGCCGCGCCAGAGGCTCCCGCTCCGGTGAGCCCGGCCCCGCAGACGGCGCCCCCGCAGCCCAGGCCGCAGGCGAAGCCCGAGGCCAAGGCGCCCGCCAAGCAGCAGGCCCCGGCCCCGGCCGGCGCGGTCGAGGAGAAGCTGCGCGGCGCCGCCGCGCGCACCGCCGCCAACATGGAGGCCTCGCTCGTCGTTCCCACGGCCACGAGCGTCCGCGCGGTCCCCGCGAAGCTGCTGATCGACAACCGCATCGTCATCAACAACCACCTGTCCCGCGGCCGCGGCGGCAAGATCTCCTTCACCCACCTCATCGGCTACGCGATCGTCCAGGCACTCAAGTCGATGCCTGAGATGAACTACTCGTACGGCGAGGTGGACGGCAAGCCGGTCCTCGTCAAGCCGGAGCACGTCGGGCTCGGCCTCGCCATCGACGTGCAGAAGAGCGACGGCACCCGCCAGCTGCTGGTGCCCTCGATCAAGCAGGCCGAGACCATGGACTTCCGCCAGTTCTGGACCGCGTACGAGGAGATCGTGCGCAAGGCCCGGGCGGGCAAGCTCGGCGTGGAGGACTTCCAGAACACGACGATCTCCCTGACGAACCCCGGCACGATCGGCACGGTCCACTCGGTGCCGCGGCTGATGCCCGGCCAGGGCACGATCATCGGCGTCGGCGCGATGGAGTACCCGGCGGAATACCAGGGCGCCTCGGAGGAGACGCTGTCCCGCCTGGCCATCAGCAAGGTGATGACGCTCACCTCCACCTACGACCACCGGATCATCCAGGGCGCCCAGTCGGGCGACTTCCTGCGCCGCATCCACCAGCTCCTGCTCGGCGCCGACGACTTCTACGACGAGATCTTCCAGGCGCTGCGCATCCCGTACGAGCCGGTCCGCTGGGTCAAGGACATCTCGGCCACCCACGACGACGACGTGGCCAAGTCGGCGCGCGTGCTGGAGCTCATCCACGCCTACCGGGTCCGCGGCCACCTCATGGCCGACACCGACCCGCTGGAGTACCGCCAGCGCAAGCACCCCGACCTCGACATCCAGTCGCACGGCCTGACGCTGTGGGACCTGGAGCGCGAGTTCCCGACGGGCGGCTTCGGCGGCAAGCCGCTGATGAAGCTGCGCGACATCCTCGGCGTGCTGCGCGACTCGTACGTCCGCACGGTCGGCATCGAGTACATGCACATCCAGAACCCCGAGGAGCGGGCCTGGATCCAGGCGCGGGTGGAGCGGCCGCACGCCAAGCCCGATCGCGAGGAGCAGCTGAACATCCTGCGCCGGCTCAACACGGCCGAGGCGTTCGAGACGTTCCTGCAGACCAAGTACGTCGGCCAGAAGCGGTTCTCGCTCGAGGGCGGCGAGTCGCTGATCCCGCTGCTCGACTCGGTGATCAGCTCGGCGGCCGAGGAGAACCTCGACGAGGTCGTCATCGGCATGGCCCACCGCGGCCGGCTCAACGTGCTCGCCAACATCGTGGGCAAGTCGTACGCCCAGGTCTTCGGCGAGTTCGAGGGCAACATCGACCCCCGCAGCGCGCACGGCTCCGGCGACGTGAAGTACCACCTCGGCGCGAGCGGCGACTTCGTGGCCCCGTGCGGCAACAAGATCAGCACGTCCGTGGTCGCGAACCCCTCGCACCTGGAGGCCGTCGACCCCGTCCTGGAGGGCGTGGTCCGCGCCAAGCAGGACCTGCTGGAGCGCGGCGAGGAGGGCTTCACCGTCCTGCCCGTGCTCGTCCACGGCGACGCGGCGTTCGCCGGCCAGGGCGTGGTCGCCGAGACCCTGCACCTGTCCCAGCTGCGCGGCTACCGCACCGGCGGCACCGTGCACATCGTCGTGAACAACCAGGTCGGCTTCACCACCTCGCCCGCCTCCTCGCGGTCGAGCGTGTACGCCACCGACGTCGCGCGCATGATCCAGGCGCCGATCTTCCACGTGAACGGCGACGACCCCGAGGCGGTCGTCCGCGTCGGCCGGCTCGCCTACGAGTACCGTCAGACGTTCCGCAAGGACGTCGTCATCGACATGATCTGCTACCGGCGGCGCGGTCACAACGAGGGCGACAACCCGGCCTTCACCCAGCCGCTGATGTACGACCTCATCGACGCCAAGCGCTCGACCCGCAAGCTGTACACCGAGGCCCTCATCGGCCGCGGGGACATCACGGTCGAGGAGGCCGAGCAGGCCCTGCGCGACTACCAGGAGCAGCTGGAGCGGGCCTTCACCGAGACCCGCGAGGCGGCCAAGAAGCCACTGGAACCCGGCGCGGTCGTGGTTCCCGAGCCCGACGAGCAGATCCCGTGGTCGCACGAGGACACCAAGACGGCGATCTCGGAGGAGGTCGTCAAGCGGGTCATCGACACCCAGCTCAACCTGCCCGAGGGCTTCACCGTCCACCCGCGTCTCGCCCCGGTGATCCAGCGCCGCGGCGCGATGATCTCCGAGGACGCGATCGACTGGGCGACCGGTGAGCTGCTCGCGTTCGGCTCGCTCCTCATCGACGACCACCCGGTCCGCCTGGTCGGTCAGGACTCCCGCCGCGGCACCTTCGGCCAGCGGCACGCCGTGCTGGTCGACCGGGTCAGCGGCGAGGAGCACACCCCGCTCAAGACGTTCAACCACGGCACCACGAAGTTCTACGTGTACGACTCGCTGCTCAGCGAGTTCGCCGCGATGGGCTTCGAGTACGGCTACAGCGTGGTCCGCCCGGACGCCCTGGTGGCCTGGGAGGCGCAGTTCGGCGACTTCGCCAACGGCGCCCAGTCGATCATCGACGAGTTCATCTCGTCCGGCGAGCAGAAGTGGGGTCAGCGCTCCTCGGTCGTGCTGCTGCTGCCGCACGGCTACGAGGGCCAGGGCCCTGACCACTCCTCCGCCCGCATCGAGCGCTACCTGCAGCTGTGCGCGCAGGACAACATGACGGTGGCGCAGCCGAGCACCCCGGCGAACTACTTCCACCTGCTGCGCTGGCAGGTGCTGTCGGATCGGCGCAAGCCCCTCATCGTCTTCACGCCCAAGTCGCTGCTGCGGCTCAAGGCGGCGGCCTCGGCCACCTCGGAGTTCACCTCCGGCGCCTTCCGCCCGGTCATCGGCGACCCGACGGTGGACCCGTCGGCGGTCCGCAAGATCGTGGTCTGCTCGGGCAGGATCTACTACGACCTGCTCGCCCGGCGCGAGAAGGACGGCAGGAAGGACGTGGCGCTGGTGCGCCTGGAGCGCCTCTACCCGTTCCCGGAGAACCCGCTCAAGGCCGAGCTGGCCCGCTACGGCGCGGACGCGGAGCTGCTCTGGGCGCAGGACGAGCCCGTCAACATGGGCCCGTGGCCCTACCTCAGCCTGAAGATGGTGGAGAAGCCCGACCTGCTCGGGGGCCGCACCTTCCGCCGGGTCTCGCGTACGCCGAACTCCTCGCCGGCCGTCGGCTCGCACGCCAAGCACGACGAGGAACTGCACGGCATCCTGAGCGAGATCTTCGACTGAACGAGGATTCCGCACCGCTGAGGAGGTCCCCCACGCCCGTGGGGGACCTCTCTCCATGATCAGGACATTCACTGGAGCGAGGTATGTACTTCACCGACAGGGGGATCGAGGAGCTCGTCGAGCGCCGTGGCGAGGAGGAGGTCAGCGTGGGCTGGCTCGCGGAGCGGCTGCGCGAGTTCGTGGACCTCAACCCCGAGTTCGAGGTGCCCGTCGAGCGGCTGGCCACCTGGCTCGCGCGCCTTGACGAGGACGACTGACGAGGGCGCCCGACGAGGGCGCCCGAGGAGGACGGCTCAGGGCGGGACTCAGCCCCCGGGGTGGGCACAGAAAACGCGATACATCTTGACTTCGCGCGAACGAGATATATCTTGTTTGTGGACGGTTCGTCCGCGCGGATGCCGACCCGCGCGGGCGCAGGACTTCGCGTGGAAGGGCCTGAGCGATGCCCCAATGGACGATCGACTCCCCCGGACGGCTCACGTTCGGAGAGGTCACCGCGCTCAACGTGCGCGTCGTGGCCGGCCGGCTGGCCGTACTGGCCAGTGACGGCCCGCCGACCCTCGAAGTGACGGAGGTGGACGGCTCGCCGCTGGTGGTGACCCACGACGACGACGGCCGCCTGACCGTCGCGTACAAGGATCTGACGTGGGACGGGCTCCTGGGATGGTTACGCCCGGGCCCGCGCAGGACCACGCTGACGCTGACCGTGCCGAAGACGTGCCCCGTGCAGGCCGGGGTCGTCTCCGCCTCCGCCGTCGTGGCGGGCATGGAGGGGATCACCGGCGTGAAGGGCGTGTCGGGGGAGATCGTCCTCGACGGCGTCAGCGGCGAGGTGCAGGCCGAGACGGTCTCGGGCTCGGTGGAGAGCCGTGGACTGGCCGGCGACCTGTCCTTCTCCAGCGTCTCCGGCGAGCTCACCGTGGCCGCGGGCCGGCCGCGGCGGCTGCGCGCGAACACGGTGTCCGGCCGCGTCACCGCCGACCTCGAACTGGAGCCCACCGGTCACGTCACGCTGCACAGCATGTCGGGCGCGATCGTCGTACGGCTCCCGCACGACGTGGACACCGACGTGTCCGTCCACTCGACCTCAGGCAGGATCGAGTCGGCCTTCCCCGAGTTGTACGTCACCTCGGTCCCGGGGGCCCGTTCGCTCAGCGGCCGGCTGGGCGGCGGCATGGCGTCCCTCTCGGCGACCACGGTGTCCGGCGCCGTCACCCTGCTCAGCGGCCAGCCCGCCGGCAGGCGAGAAGAGGAGAGAGCATGAGCGAGCTCCGTGCGGAAGGCGAGGAGAGAGCATGAGTCCGGTTTTCGGGCACGGCCGGCTGCGGCTGTACCTGCTGAAGCTGCTGGAGGAGAGTCCGCGGCACGGCTACGAGATCATCCGGCTCCTGCAGGACCGTTTCCTCGGCGTCTACTCACCCTCCCCCGGCACGATCTACCCCCGGCTGGCCCGGCTGGAGGACGAGGGCCTGGTCACCCACGAGGTCGTGGACGGCAAGAAGGTCTTCACGCTGACCGACAAGGGGCGGGCCGAGCTGAACGACCGGATGGACGAGCTGGCCGACCTGGAGCAGGAGATCACGGCCTCGGTCCAGGACATCGCGCGCGAGGTGAAGGAGGACGTGCGGCAGACCGTGCGTTCCCTGCGCGAGGAGCTCACCCAGATGGCCAGGGACATGGGCCACGACAACCGTGACCTGCGGCGTGAGCAGAAGGAGGAGTGGCGGCGGCAGCGCGACCACGCACGGGAGGAGTGGCGCAGGCAGAAGGAGGAATGGCGCCGCCACAAGCGCCAGTGGCAGGAGGAGAGCGAGCGCTGGCAGCACGAGTGGCGCCGGATCTGGGAGGAGTCCTGGGGGTTCGGCGGCGGCCGGCAGGGCGGCCACGACGTCGCGCTCAGCCGGATGCTGGCCGACTTCGTCGCCGATGTCCACCGGTCCTCCGCCGCGGGCGTGCCCGACGAACGGGCCCTGGCCGAGTGCCGGGCCGCCCTCGACGAGGCCGCCGAGCGCATCCGCCGGGCACTGCACCCCTGAACCCCGGGCCCCGGAAGATCGCCCCGCCTCACGGCGCTCCGCCGCGCCGGTCAGGCCGACCCACCTCGGCGGACGGACGTGGGCCGGGCGACGAACGAAACGTCCACGACGACCCGGCCCTCCGGCGCGGCCGGCGAGCGGAAGACGACCGGCGCCGGGAGGGCGGCGACGAGAACGCCGCCCGCGCCGCGCGAGCGCCCGTCAGAGCGTGAAGACCACCTTGCCGAAGACCTCGCCGCGGTGCATGGCCGCGAAGCCCTCCTCCGCCTCGTCCAGGGGCAGCACCCGGTCGATCGCCGGCCGGACACCCGTCTGCTCGAGGAACACCGCGAGCCGCGCGAGCTGCTCACGCGTCCCCATCGTGGATCCGATGATCGACTTCTGCAGGAAGTAGACCTGCGCGAGCTGCGTCGCGGCGACCATGCCGCTCGTCGCGCCGCAGGTGACGATACGGCCACCCGGGCGCAGGGAGCTGAGCGAGTGCTTCCAGGTGGCCTCGCCGACCGTCTCCATGACGGCGTCCACCCGCTCGGGCAGCCGCGCGCCCGTCTCGAAGACCTGGTCGGCGCCGAGCGCGAGGGCCCGTTCCCGCTTGTCCTGTGAGCGGCTGGTCGCCCAGACGCGGAAGCCGCCGGCCCGGCCGAGCGCGATCAGCGCGGTCGCCACGCCGCCACCGGCGCCCTGGACGAGGATGGTCGAGCCCGGCTCGAGCCCGGCCTTGTCGAAGATCATCCGGTAGGCCGTCAGCCAGGCCGTGGGCAGGCAGGCGGCCTCCTCGAAGGAGATCGCCGCAGGCTTGGGCACCAGGTTGCGGCGCGGCACCGCGACCTTCTCGGCGAACGTCCCGTCGTACTTCTCCGACAGCAGCGAACGCGCCGGGTCGAGGGTCTCGTCCCCGTCGACCGGCGTGCCGATGACGGAGTGGACGATGACCTCGTTGCCGTCCTCGTCCACCCCCGCCGCGTCGCAGCCGAGCACGATCGGCAGCCGCTCCTGGCTGATCCCCACGCCCTTGAGGGTCCACAGGTCGTGGTGGTTGAGCGCGGCGGCCCGGACCGTGACGGTCGTCCATCCCTCCGGTACGGCGGGCTCGGGGTGCTCCCCGAGCGTCAGGCCCTTGATCGGGTCGTCCGGATCGGTCTGTGTGGCGGTGACGGCGAACATGCCAGAACATTACTCCGGCCGTCGCGCCGGACCCGGACGCCCCCCGTACGGCTCGCCGCAGGCGTCTTTTGGTACTCGGGGTTACCACTGGGAACAGAGCGATGAAAATCAAACAAGACCGGTCAAGAATGACCGTAAACCCATTGACGCCGAGACGCGACGACTCGCAGGAGAAGCGTCACCACCTGGGGCTACGCCACTCATAACCAACCGCTATGGATAACAGATAGGGCAAAGTGCCGATTGTTCTGGTTATATCCGAAGCAATCCGCAAGATCCGGTCATTAATCTCGGAGCGTTTTCCTGAGGAATGGGACGCACCCTCACCGTCCCAGGGAAAGGAGCTCCATGATCCCCCGAGCACGGCGTCTGGCCGTTCCCCTCACCGGCGCGCTCCTCGCGGCCGGCGTGGCCGGCGCCATCCCCACGGCCTCCTCGGCCGCGACCGGCACAGCCGCGGCCGTCGCGGCGGCGCAGGCCGCCCCGGGCGACGTGACCGCCAAGGCCGCGCCCCAGACACCCGAGGAGGCAGCCGCCTTCTGGTCGCCGCAGCGGTTGCGGGCGGCCACGGGCTACACCGAGGAACTCGGCGACTCCGTCAAAGGCTTCGGCAGGGCCGGCGACGCCACCGCGGACGGCAAGGCGGGCACCGTCCCGCCGATCGGCGCCGGCACGAGCGGGGCCGGCGGTTCCAAGAAGATCAGCAAGCAGGTCAACCTGCCCCCCACGGTCGGCCGGGTGTTCTTCACCCTGCCGGGCAGGAACCCCCTGGACCCCAGGAGCTGGAAGTACTGCTCCGGCACCTCCGTACAAGGCCGTTACCGCAACGTGGTCGCGACGGCCGGGCACTGCGTCTACGACCCGGTGACCAACCAGTTCTACGACAACTGGGTGTTCATCCCGTCGTACTGGGACGGGGACCAGGCATGGGAAGGAAAGGCGCCGTACGGCGTCTATCCGGCGAAGTGGTTCCAGACGCACGACGACTTCGTGGTCAGAGAGGACTACGACTACGACTACGCGTTCGTGAACGTGTCGTCGGGCTTCAAACTCACCCAGAGAAAGGACGGCGACGTCACCCGCTACGTGCGCACCCCGGCCGGCCGCCTCGGCGACAACGTGGGCGGCCAGGGCTTCACCTGGAACCGCAGCACCAAGGTCAAGGTGTTCGCGTTCGGCTATCCCGCCGGGCCGCATCCCGACGGCGACCGTCCCTACACCGGGCGGACGATGAAGTGGTGCTACGGCCGGTCGGCTCCGATGCCGGCCGTGCCGAAGTACGACATCCAGGAGCACCTCGGGCTCGCGTGCGGCATGACCTCCGGCGCCAGCGGCGGCCCCTGGCTGACGGGCTACAAGAGCGCGACCCGCATGGGCTACCTGAACGGCATCAGCAGCGTGGCGTGGGACACCGACGGCAACGACCGGTACGACCGGATCTCCTCGCCGTACTTCGACGGCGAGACCTACGACGTCTACAAGGCGGCCGCCAACCGGTGGACACAGTGACCGCGGACGTCTGACCGCACAGCCGTCCGGTCAGGCAGGGGGCCCGGCGGGACGTCCCGCCGGGCCCCCTCGTGTTACGGCTCCCCGATTCACCTTTACGTTCCCTGTACGCCGCGTACGCTCGACTGTCTGTGTCAGAAGTCGAACAGCGCCCCGGCGGCCGACCGCATCTCGCAGTCGTTGCCGAAGGTGCGCCGGAACTGGAAGTACTTCCCGTCCCAGATGCCGCTGGCGGTGACCGTGACAGGTGCGTAGATCATCGTGCAGGGCTCGGCCGCGTTCACCCGCAGAGCGCCCGGGTCGAGACCCGTCCTGTTCAGCCACGCGCACGCCTTCTCCGCCGAAGGGTGCGAACCGCCCACCGGAGCGCAGTTCAGGAACACCGACCGCGCCGGCGGCTCCGCCTGCTCGCCGTCCGCGACGGTCAGGATCACCGCCCGCACCCGGGAAGCCGGCGGCCGGGACGCCCGCAGGGCGACCTCGGGCGGCGGCGGAGCCGGCAAGGTGTCCGCCCGCGCCGGGGCGGCCGTCCCGCCGGCACCGGAGGCGCCCGGCTGGGCCCAGGCCTGGGCAGAGGGGCCGGCGGCCAGCGCCGCACCGGCCAGTAGGACAAGCAGCGGTTTCATGCGATCCCCCCGTTTCCGCTGGTGACCAGCGTTCTCACGGGAGACCTCCAGGGCAAGCGTCCACTCCGGACCTCACCGGAAACGTGGCGTACCACAGATCACATCGGTTCCGCTCGATTCATAACGAGCTGGACAAGAAGGTGTGCCACAACCGTATGGATCTGGAAAAATCACCCCTTACAGTCCATATCTCCGCCCCGAGAGGCTCACGGTGACCAGGAAGCTCACACTCGCCGCCGGTGGCCTCGTCGCCGCCGCGAGTGTGGTCGCCGTGGTGTGGAGTCAGGGACCGGCCGTTCCCGCGACCGCCGCGTCCCGGGTGGCCACGACGCCGGTCTCCGCCGTGACCGGCGTCAACAAGAACGGCGTCAGCGCCTTCCCCCTCGCGCCCAGCCAGGCGGACGAGCAGCGGGTGGCGGCCTACTGGAGCCCGGAGCGGCTCAAGCAGGCGAGCAGCTACGTCCCGAGCACGAAGCCGTCGCCCTCGACCAAGAGCACGACCTCCGCGGCGGAGGTGGGCCCGGGTGACGCGAAGACGCGCACGGGGGCCCCGCGCGCCGCGACGCCTCCCCCCGTGGCCTCCCCGCCGATGGTGGGCAAGGTGTTCTTCAAAGTCGGCGACAAGGAGTTCTGGTGCTCCGCCTCCGCGGTGCACTCCGCCCACCGCAACCTCGTCGCCACCGCCGGGCACTGCGCGTACGCGCTGTCGCAGGACAAGCCGGTGCAGAACTGGGTCTTCATCCCCGGCTACCACGACGGCGTCGCCCCTTCGGGCATCTTCGTCGGCCACACGCTCTACATGCAGGAGGACTTCGCCGGCCAGGGCGACTTCGACCGCGACTACGCCTTCGTGACCGTGCACCGGGGCTTCTCCTGGCAGCCGTACGTGGAGAACGGAAGGCTCAAGTACCGGTCCGTCGACGTGGGCCGGCTGGAGGACAAGGTCGGCGCCTTCCACTTCGCCTCCGGCAAGCCGCTCGGACGACCGACGTACGTCTTCGGCTATCCCGCGGGGGCCAACCCCGACGGCAGCCGCCCGTACACGGGCCAGACGGTGAAGTCCTGCGACGGCACCACCGAGAAGAAGTTCGTCAGCGCGCCGACCTGGCAGCTCGAACACGGGGTGCGGCTGCCGGGCTGCCCGTTCACCGCCGGCGCGAGCGGCGGCCCGTGGGTGATCGGTTACAACGCCACCACGCGGACCGGCTACCTCACCGGGATCACCAGCCTGACCTGGAACCTCAGCGGCGGCGGACGTCTCGACGCCGTCTCCACGCCCTACTTCAACCAGTTGACCCAGCGGGTGTACACCCAGGCGAGCAAGCAGGGCACGGACTGACCTCTCCTGGGCGCCAAACCTCTCCGAATGTGATATCCATCACACCGCCGCCCTCTCTCCGGCTGCGCCGGGTGCTCGATTTGACACGGAAGGCGTCCGAGTGGACCTGCACTGATCGCCAAGCGCGCCCCCGGTCTTGACAGGGGGTGTTGAGGATCACGGAAAAGTCACGCGAGCGACGGGCCTGAAAGCACGTAAAACACGGATAAAAGCGAGAGGTACTGTCTTTACTAGCCCTTTACTGACGGGTGGGACGCATGTGGCGTGCCACGACAGCACCTGGAGATTCATGAACACGCGAGTCAAGCGCCTGATCCTCCCCATCGGGGGCGTGGCCGTCGCCGGCCTCGTCGGGGCCACGATGGCGGTCCCGGCTCAGGCCGCCGGTGACACGGCGCACGACACCCTGGCCGGCAGCGGCCTCGCCGCGAAGAACGTCATCGCCTACTGGCTCAACGAGAAGGCCTCGAACCTGGTCCACGCCACCCCGTACGGGTACGAGAGCCAGGTCAGCGCCAAGCACATCTCGACCGGCGGGCCGTCCGCCGACAGCAAGCCCGGCACCGTCTCCGCCACCGGCGGCGGGAAGTCCGCCGGCAGCCTGAAGAACGTGAACCTGCCGCGCACGACCGGCAAGGTCTTCTTCCGCGGCGGCGACGGCAGGCCGCACTGGTGCAGCGCGACCTCCGTCCACTCGAAGTACGGCAACCTGGTCGCCACGGCCGGGCACTGCGTCTACGACACCAAGACGAACCGGGCCACCATGGACCGCTGGGTCTTCATCCCCGGCTACTACCAGGGCAAGGCGCCGTGGGGCATCTACGTCGGCAAGACGGCCTACACCCACTACGACTTCGACGTCTACGAGGACGGCGACCGCGACTACGCCTTCGTGACCGTCTACAACGGCATCAAGGCGGGGCGCGGCGGCGACCTGCGCAACGTCGCCGAGTGGAGCTGGAAGCAGGTCGACAGGAAGACCTACGCCGGCTACGACCGCTTCCTGCGCAGGAGCAAGGGCGGCAAGTACTACGTCGTCAAGTTCACCGACGCCGGCCGGCTCGAGAGCAACGTCGGCGCGCAGGGCCTGGCCTACAACCAGAAGGTCGGCAGCTCGGTCTACGTGTTCGGCTACCCGAGCGGGTCGCACCCGGACGGCAACCACGCCTTCACCGGCCAGACCCTCAAGTGGTCGTACGGCAAGACCTTCGCCGCCAAGGCTCCCGCGGTCAAGGGCGAGGAGCTCGTGGGCGTCAAGTCGTCCTTCACCGGTGAGGGCTCCTCGGGCTCGTCGTGGCTGCTGAAGTACAGCAGCGCCAAGCGGCTCGGCTACCTCAACGGCGTCACCAGCGGCGTCTCCGACACCGACGGCAACCAGCGGATCGACACCAGCGTCTCCCCGTACTTCGACGGCGAGACCTACGGCGTCTACAAGGCCGCCGCCAACAACTGGTCCGGGTCCATCGCCTGAGTCGCGGACGCCTCGGCGCCGGTCCGCGAGTGGCATGCTGAGTGGACCGGCGATCACGAGGAGACCAGCGATGACCCACCCTTCCGGTACGCGGCCCGCCTTCCGGCGCACCCCCCTGAACGCGGAGGAAAGGGCGCGTAGCGAGATCGCCTTCTCGCAGCTCGTGGCCGAACACCTCGTCACGCAGGGGCGGTTCAGGATCACCGCCGACAGCCCGGAAATGGTGGATCTGTGGCAGACCGTCGCCCGCAGGGTGGGTGAGACGCTGCGGCGGCCGGTGGTCAGCTACGCCAACGGCCGGGACATCGTCATCACCTTCGCCCAGGAGGCCCCGAGTCTCACCACACAGGCCTGAGCACCCCCCCAGGAAGTGCCCCGCCGCACCGCGGCGGGGCACTTCGGCGTTCCGGGGAGAACCACGCTCCGTCCGCGTTGTTTTCCCGACTTGATCCCCGTCGCTGTATGTTCCTCGCAGCCCATTCACGCGTGGGGCGCGGGAGACGCTCCACAGCAAGGAGATCCGGTTGAAGCGCATCCTCCTCCCCCCGCTGTGGGGTGCGGCGGCGACGGCCGCGTTGCTCGTCAGCGGGACGGCGGTGCCCGCTCACGCCTACGAGATCACCGTGACGACGCCCCTCGTCTCCAGCGCGAAGGCGGCGGCGGTGATCACCTACTGGCTCAGGGACGGCGGACGCCCGCTCGCGGGCGCCACCCCGGTTTCCGCGCCGGCCGGGATCGACGCCACTCGGGTCACGGCCGGCGACACCGCTCCCGGCGGCGTGCGGGGCGTGGTGCCGGCCTCCGCCGGGGTCAAACGGGCCGCCGGTCCGTCGAGGAACGTCAACCTGCCGAGGACGACGGGCAAGGTCTTCTTCGTCGGCTCGGACGGCCGCCCCCACTGGTGCGCCGGCACGTCCGTACAGTCCGATCACCGCAATCTCGTGGCGACCGCCGGGCACTGTGTGTACGCCACGAGGCCCGCGGCAGAGGCCACAGAGGAGTCCGCCGCGACGCCCTACCGCTACTGGATCTTCATTCCGGGGTTCGCCGGCGGAGGCACGCCGTGGGGCGTCTACGTCGGCGACCGGGCCTTCGCCCACAGCGACTTCACCAGGTATGGCGACCTGGACCGCGACTACGCGTTCGTCAGCGTCCACGCCGGCGTGCTGCCCAGGCGCGTCACGCTGCGGGACGCGGCGCAGTACGCGGCGTTCTCCGCCGGGCCGAAGTACCGCACCGCCACCGGCTACACCGGCGTCAGGCTGCTGCCCGCGGGGCGTCTCGGCGACAAGGTCGGCGGGCAGGGCCTCGCCTACAACCTGCCGGTCGACCGGCCGCTCGCCATCTTCGGCTACCCGATGCGGACCGCCGAGGGCCCCGCGAGCGGGCGCACCCGGCTCACCCGCGCGTACGGCAGGCCCTTCCTGGCCCAGGACCTGTCCAGGAGGGCGAACGAACTGGTCGCCGTGCGCTCGGCCTTCACCGCCGCCTCCGGGTCGCCGTGGCTGGCCGCCTACCGCGGCGTACGCGGCCTGGGATACCTGAACGGCCTGACGATCGGCCTCTCCGGCCCGGCGACCGGCCTGTCGCCGTACTTCGACGGAGAACTGTTCCAGGTCTACAACGCGGCCCGGGCCGCCGGCTGAGACGGTCGGCGCCTGTTCAGACGCCGACCGTTTCCCTGCTCGCGCTCTGCCTGCCCGCGCTCTCCCCGCTCCCTCGGCGGCCCCGGCCGCGCTCCAGCAGCTCCGCCACCCGCGGCTCCGCGGCGTACGGCGCGAACCGGCGGCACATGTCCGCCACGTACGTCCGGGTGCGCGCCGACTGGATGTTGCCGGCCAGGTCGAGGGCCGACGACGCCGCCTGGCACGCCTCCTCCAGCTCGCCCTCCTGGATGAGCGCCGTGGCGAGCAGCGAGAGGTTGAACATCTTGCCCCGCACATAGCGCCCGTCCATCACCAGCGAGCGCCGGGCGTGCCGTACGGCCCGCGTCCCGTCGCCGAGGTCGCGCAGGCAGTGGGCCGACTTCGCGGCCAGGTAGGCCTCGTCGAAGTAGCCGATCCAGCCGGGCTCGTTCTGGGGTTTGCGCCGGTCGAAGGCGACCTCAGCCTCGTGCAGCGCGCCGCCGCACGCCGTGCGCTCCCCGAGCAGGGCCAGGGCGTGCGCCTCCAGCACCCGGGCCTCGGCCAGCAGCGTGCCGACCCCCGAGCGCCGGGCCGCCGCGACGGCCGCCCTGGCCAGCTCCAGCGCGTGCCGGGGATGCCCGATGTAGACGGCCTGGTGGCTCATCCCGGCCAGGATCTCGCCGCACAGGGCGTGGTCGCCCGCGCCGCGCGCCAGGCCGAGCGCCTGGATCAGGTAGCGCTGGGCCAGCCCGTGCTGCTCCAGGTCGTAGGCCATCCATCCCGCCAGCCGGGTCAGCTCGGCCGCCGCGGTCGCCAGCGAGCGCCCGGTGGCCTCGCCGTACGCGCCCTCGCGCAGCAGCGGCGTCACGGCGGTGTGCAGGTAGCGCACGACCGGGCCGCGGATGCTGCCTCCGCCGAACCGGTTGTCCAGCTCGCCGAACGACCGGGTGACCTCGCGGATCGCGGCCACGTCAGAGGGCCCGACCCGACGGGGCCCGTTCGCGGAGAGCCGCTCCCCGTCGGGCGCCGCCAGCCAGCGGAACATGCCCGCCGAGCCCGCTCCCAGGGCGAAGGTGGAGTCGAGCAGGAACCTGCGCCGCTCGACGTCGGCCCTCCACAGTGCTGTCACGCTTGCCACACCCTCCTCCCACGAATGGGGGAACTCCTGTCCCAGATCGGCGGGGACCGTTCCGCGCGGCATGCCGATGTCCTCTCTGGACACCTGCCGCCCCAGCCGCAGCGAGAAGATCTCGGCCAGCAGGCCGGGAACCGGTTCGCGCGGGCGGCGTCCGCCGATCCAGCGCAGCACGGAACCGTGGTCGTACCGCATCCCCCGCAGCCCCCGGGCCAAGCCGAGACCGTTGAGCCGCCGGGCCAGGCCCTTGCGGGACAGTCCGGCTTCGGTGAGGTGCTGCTGGAGCAGGCGGTTGGGGTCACGTCGCATCGCTCTCCAACCGGGACAGGCAATAGCCGAGTTGGTTACGGAGAGCTTTCTTTATAGCACTTACCGTGAGGACCTAAAGGGATTCCCAAATGTTTGACGGTCTTGACGAGGAGAGGCCGACAAGGAACGACCAAGGGCCGCGCACCACGCGTGTCGCGCGGTGCGCGGCCCTTCAGGGTCCGTGCCTACATCCGTGCCTACGTCCGTGCCGTCCGGGGGCTGCCGGAGGACGGCTACTTGCGGGCGACGCCGTCCTCCCGGGCCTGCCGCGCCACGGCGGCGATCACCGCGGGCGCGACCCGGGCGTCGAACGGCGAGGGGATGACGTAGCTCTCGGCGAGGTCGTCCCCGACCACGGCCGCCAGCGCGTCCGCCGCCGCCACCTTCATGTTCTCCGTGATCGTCGTGGCGCGGACGTCGAGCGCACCGCGGAAGACCCCGGGGAAGGCCAGCACGTTGTTGATCTGGTTGGGGTAGTCGGACCGGCCCGTGGCGACGACGCGGGCGTGCCGGCCCGCCACCGCGGGGTCCACCTCCGGGGTGGGGTTGGACAGCGCGAACACGATCGAGTCGGGCGCCATCGCCGCGATGGCCTGCTCCGCGACCGTCGACCCGGACAGGCCGACGAACACGTCGGCGCCGGCGAGCGCCTGCTCGGTCGACCCGGACAGGCGGGCCTTGTTGGTGTCGCGGGCCAGCGCCCGCTTCACCGGGTTCAGGTCCTCGCGGCCGGCGTGGATGACGCCCTTGGAGTCGGAGACCGCGATGTCGCCGATCCCCGCGTTCAGCAGGATCCGCGACACGGCGACGCCGGAGGCGCCGGCGCCGGCCACGACCGCGCGCAGGTCGCCGAGGGACCGCCCGGTGAGGCGGGCCGCGTTGCGCAGCGCGGCGAGGACCACGATCGCGGTGCCGTGCTGGTCGTCGTGGAAGACGGGGATGTCGAGAAGCGCCCGCAGGCGCTCCTCCACCTCGAAGCAGCGGGGGGCGCTGATGTCCTCCAGGTTGATGCCGCCGAACGACGGCGCGAGCCTGACCACGGTCTCGACGATCGCGTCCACGTCGGTGCAGTCGATGCAGATCGGCACCGCGTCGACGTCGGCGAACTGCTTGAACAGCAGGGCCTTGCCCTCCATGACGGGCATGGCCGCGGCCGGCCCGATGTCGCCGAGCCCCAGGACGGCGGTGCCGTCGGAGACCACGGCCACGACGTTGGAGACCCAGGTGTAGTCGTTGACCAGGTCCGGGTTGTCGGCGATGGCGGTGCAGACGCGGGCCACCCCCGGCGTGTACGCGAGCGACAGGTCGTCGGCGTCGCGGACCGGGACGGTGGAGCGGACCTCCAGCTTGCCGCCGCGGTGCAGCGCGAAAGCGGGATCCAGGTCGAGAGATTCCAAGGAGACAGGTGTAACGGTCACAGCGACCCCAGTGTCGAAAGGACGAGTTCCTTCGGTAGACGCCGTCAAGAGAACGAGAGCCCTGGCTTCGGTAGCCGCCGGAGGCCGTCGTCGTTGACGGTCGTCTCTTGAGGGGGGTACGGGGGTCACCCGTTCCCTGATTGTGCCACAGGAAGTGACAAGCGCCCCTGCCCGATCGGGTCACATATCGGTGGACGCCCAGGTGTTCCCCCAGGCCATCGGGCGTGTAATACTCGGCTTTGCCAGTGATCTCTTACGTATTTGGGCGCCCCAGTGGACTTGACGTCTTACGCCGAGCTGGCCGTTCAGCTGGTCAACATGGGCGACGAACTCAAAAACCCCTTCTCCCTGCGAGCCCTGCTGGAGGAGACGGGCCGCACGGAGGCGGCCGCCCGCCTCACCCGCCGTGACATCGACGCGCTGTGCGAGCTGCGCGACGAGCTCGCGGAGGTCTTCGCGTCCGCCGCCGAGGGCGACGACGCGGATGTGGTCGAGCGGCTCAACGGGCTGCTGGTCCGCCATCCCGTGCATCCGCAGATCTCGGGGCACGACGGGCAGCCCTGGCACCTGCACCTGACCGAGGGCGGCCGGGTCGCCGACGCCCTCGCGGTCGGGTCGGTCATGGGCCTGGCCAGCGTCGTGACCCGGCTCGGCGTGGACCGGCTCGGCATCTGCCAGGCGACGCCGTGCCGCAACGCCTACCTCGACACCTCCTCCAACCGGTCGCGCCGCTACTGCTCGGAGCGGTGCGCCAGCCGGGCCAACGTGGCCGCCTACCGGGCGCGCAAGCGGGGCGCCTGACCCGGGCACGCAAGCGAGGCGCCCGGCCAGGCGCCGGGCGGCCTCCGGGGGCGCGGTCAGGCGGCCGGCGCGGGGAAGCGCAGCGCGGGCCGTGGCCAGTACCGCAGCACGACCCTGCCGACGACGTCCTCCTCGGGCACGGCGCCGAAGTCCCAGCTGTCGCGGCGCCCGGGGGCCGACTGGTTGTCGCTCTCCAGCCACCAGCCGTCGCCGGTGAGCCGGAAGGCCCGCTTGACGATCAGCCCGTGCGGCCGCCTGGCGACCACCACGTCGCCCGGGCGGACGGGGGCGCCGAGCCGTACCAGCAGCCAGTCTCCGGGCCGCAACGCGGGCAGCATCGAGTCGCCGGAGACACACACGGCGGTGAGCACATCCCCCTCCGCACAGTGATTTCGAGACGAGTAAGGTCGGTCCTGGAACAGTGCTGTCACCAGCATTCCTAAGGAAGGATTCCGATGCTCGCACGACTGCTGCGACCCCGGCACGAGGTGTCCGCCCACTGCGACCTGCCGTGCGGGGTCTACGACCCGGCGCAGGCCCGCATCGAGGCCGAGTCGGTGAAGGCGATCATTAAGAAGTACGCCGACAACGACGACCCGGTCTTCAGGACCCGCGCGCTGATCATCAAGGAACAGCGGGCCGAGCTGGTCAAGCATCACCTGTGGGTGCTGTGGACCGACTACTTCAAGCCCCCGCACCTGGAGCAGTACCCGCAGCTCCACCAGCTCTTCTGGGACGCCACGAAGCTCGCCGGCGCCGCCGGTGCCAAGGGCACCGTCGACCCCTCTCTGGCCGACGACCTCCTCGCGAAGATCGACGAGATCGCCAAGATCTTCTGGGAGACCAAGGCCGCCTGAGCCCCGGGATCTCGGGCCCCGCACGGCCTCCACGGCCGCGCGGGGCCAGATCATCCCAAGGCCCATACAAACTCCATATTCGGTAGTACGGAATTTACGTGCAGTTACCTCCAAGGAACGCCACAATCAGCGCGTCCAGCCAGGGCAGCACCGCGCGAGTGGCGGTAGGTTGCAGTCAGCGGCACTCAGCCGGCTGAAGGGGCGAGGAGGAACGTGACCGAGGAAACCGAGACGCCTGCGGTGGATCTGACCGGGATTCGCGATGCTGTGAGTGTCCGGCTGCCCGCCGTGAGCGCCTACCTGTCCGTGCTGCGCACGGCAACCGCCGGGCTCGCCGCACGGCTCGACTTCACCCTCGACCAGATCGAGGACCTGCGCATCGCCGTCGACGAGGCGTGCGCCATGTTGCTGCGGCACGCCGTGCCCGGAACGGACCTCCTCGCGGAGTTCGAACTCACGGGCCAGGAGATGACGGTTCGCGTCGAGGTCAACACGCTCGGCGTCAGCTCGCCCAACCGGGAGGACTTCGCCTGGATGGTGCTGACCGCGCTGGCCGACGACGTGGACGCCATCTCCGATCACGCCGACCACCTGGCGATCGTGCTGCGTAAGCGCCGGAGCACGGCGAGGCCGTCGTGATGACGGAAAGGACGAGTGCGATGACCTCCGGCGACTCGGCGGTGCCGGACCGCGTACGCGCGCGCACACTCTTCGCCGAGCTGTCGGAGCTCCCGCCGGACGACCCGAGGCGCCAGCGCATCCGCGACGAGCTGGTCGAGCTCCACCTGCCACTGGTGGAGTACCTGGCCCGCCGCTTCCGCAACCGGGGTGAATGGCTCGACGACCTCACGCAGGTCGCCACGATCGGGCTGATCAAGTCGATCGACCGTTTCGACCTGGCACGCGGCGTGGAGTTCTCCACGTACGCCACCCCGACCATCGTCGGCGAGATCAAGCGGCACTTCCGCGACAAGGGCTGGGCGGTCCGCGTGCCGCGCCGGCTGCAGGAGCTGAAGCTCTCGCTCACCAAGGCGATAAGCGAGCTGTCGCAGCGGGAGAGCCGGGCGCCCACGGTCGCCGAGCTCGCCGCCCATCTGGGCATGAGCGAGGAGGAGGTCCTGGAGGGCCTGGAGTCGGCCAACGCCTACTCCACCGTGTCGCTCGACGCGCCGGACTCCGGCGACGACGACGCTCCCGCCGTGTCCGACTCGCTCGGCATCGTGGACGAGTCGCTGGAGGGCGTGGAGTATCGCGAGTCGCTCAAGCCGCTGCTCGAGCGCCTGCCTCCGCGTGAGAAGCGGATCCTGCTGCTGCGTTTCTTCGGCAACATGACGCAGTCACAGATCGCCACCGAGCTGGGAATCTCGCAGATGCACGTGTCCCGGCTGCTCGCCAGGACCCTGGCCCAGCTCCGTGAGGGCCTCACCGCCGAGGACTGATCGTCCGGCCCGGGCGGCCCGCGACGATCGGTGATCGACGACCGCGACGCCGCGCTCCCCCCGGCGGCGCCCGGTCGGCGGCCGGTGACGGCTCCGGTGCCTTCTTAGCTGCCTTCTGTTCAGCGCGCGCCGTCCTCGCCCATGAGGGCGTGGGTGGAGGCCGGCGCGAGCAGCGCGACCAGGGCGACCGCCGCCGCGGCGATGAGCGGGACGCCGAACGCGTACTGCGCGGACTGGATGAGGCTGATCGCCACCGGAAGCGCGAATATCTGCGTCACCACGGCCGGGCCCCGGCTCCAGCGCAGCACCTGCCACACGCCCCAGGCCACCCAGAACAGCAGCACGCCGCCGAGCACGCCGAACCCGGCCACTGCGATGCTGGTGACCATGTCGGTGGGTTTGCCGATCACGGTCTCGACGCCGACATAGGCGCCCAAGGCGAGGGCGAGCAGGCCCTCCGCGGCCAGAACGGCGGCGGCCACGGTCAGGGTGCCGGGGCGGCCGACGGAACTGCTGATCACACCGCCCAACCCTACCCGCAGACACGTGCGCCCCTCCGAGGAGGCGTCACCCGGCACGAGCGGTAAACCGTTCGTTAACCTTCAGGCATGCGGGCACTCCTCCTCGTCAATCCCAAGGCGACCTCGACGCACCGGCGTACCCGGGACGTACTGATCCGGGCGCTCGGCGCCGCCGTCGACCTGTCGGTCGAGGAGACCGCCTACCGCGGGCACGCGACCGCGCTCGCGGCCACCGCGCACGCCAAGGGTTTCGACGCGGTCGCGGTCCTCGGCGGTGACGGCACGATCAACGAGACCGTCAACGGCCTGCTCGACGCCCGCCCCGCCGGCGACGCGAGCGAACGGCCCGCGCTCATCGTGATCCCCGGGGGCAGCGCCAACGTCTTCGCCCGCGCCCTCGGGCTGCCCAACAATCCGGTCGAGGCGACCGGCGCCGTGCTGGAGGCGCTACGCGAAGGACGCCGCCGGACCATCGGTTTGGGACAGGCAATTTGGCACGATGAGGTTTCGGGCCCGGACCCGGGGGCAGATGCGCCACCTGACCAGCAAAGGTCTAGATATTTCACA
This sequence comes from Microbispora sp. KK1-11, assembly GCF_006874435.1. NCBI lineage: Bacteria > Bacillati > Actinomycetota > Actinomycetes > Streptosporangiales > Streptosporangiaceae > Microbispora > Microbispora sp. KK1-11. The sequence continues at coordinate 37,623 of NZ_VIRJ01000039.1, forward strand.
TTTTGTGCTGGGCTGGGATACGACGCCGAGGTCGTCCGAGCCGTGGAGGGCCTGCGGAGCGCGGGGCATCGCGCGCTGCCCGCTCTCTACGTGAACACGACGATCCGCCACTTCTTCGTGACGGACCGCCGGCGGCCGGCGATCCGGCTGACGCGTCCCGGCCGGCCGACAGAGGATGGGATTTTCATGGCGATCGTGTCCAACACGTCGCCGTGGACATACGCCGGCACACGTCCGATCAACCCGACGCCGTGGGCCGGTTTCGAGACGGGGCTCGACATGCTGGGGCTCCGGAAGATGAGCCTGCCGACCGTGCTCGCGTTCGTCCGGCAGATCATCGGCGAACACCGGGGATTGCCGCGCGGTAAACACCTCGTTCAGATCCATGACGAGGCCGAGTTCACCCTCCACGCCTCCCGCCCGGTCGCCTTCCAGCTCGACGGCGACTACCTGGGAGAACACGAGTGGGTGATCTTCCGTGCTATCCCGGACGCGTTACAAGTCCTCGTCTAGCCTGTTACATGTAGTCATAGTGTGACGCATCCGACAGCCACGACGGGCAAAACCTTGTCCCAAACCTCTTGTGTGGTGTTGGAACGGCTGAAAAGCTGAACACGACGTCGGAACGTAGGACCTTTACGGAGACCACAGCCTCCGTGAGGAGCCCCGGCGATCACGCGGACGAGCCCGGCCCCCACCCAGGATCCGGGTGGTCGTTCGCATCAGCTAGTGAAAGAGTTCACAAAGTTGACGGCCAGAGGAGCCACGGAGGCTCCACTTGACGAAGGAGTGGAACGCATGGACTGGCGCCACCGCGCTGCCTGCCGTGACGTGGACCCCGAACTGTTCTTCCCGATCGGGAACACTGGTCCGGCGCTCATGCAGATCGAAGAGGCCAAGCAGGTATGCCGGCGATGCACGGTCGTCGAGTCCTGTCTCAAGTGGGCCCTCGAGTCGGGCCAGGACGCCGGAGTCTGGGGCGGGCTCAGCGAGGATGAGCGTCGCGCCCTCAAGCGCCGTACGGCTCGCGCCCGCGCCCGCGCCGCCGTCTGACTCCCCCGCCGCACGCGAACGCCTTCGGTGAGTGCCTGTCATGGCATTCACCGAATCGCGGGGCATCGGAGCCCGGCCGGGACGGCCGCGTAGCCTCCCGCCCATAGGGCCGTCTGTCCACCAACGCATCGCGTCCACTATGGCATCCCCCACACTGGTCCCGCACAGCGGGACCCCCTGTGGAGCGTCCCGCGAGCCCAAGGCGCCTGCGGGAGACCGACGCGCTGTGATACCCAGGCCCTGCGGGGGAACCCAGGCCCTGCGGGAGATCAGCCCGACTGCACCGGGATGCTGAGGTTGACCTCGGTGCCCCCGCTGTCTCTCCTGTCCACACCCAGGCGGCCCGACAGTTCGCCGACGACCAGCGTACGGACGATCTGAAGACCGAGGCTCCCCGTGGCTTCCAGGTCGAAGTCCTCGGGCAGGCCCTTGCCGTCGTCGGCCACCGTGAACTCCAGCCGGTCGGCGTCCCGGGAGACGAGGACCTGGACGTTCCCGGAGGAGTGGGCGAACCCGTGCTCGACCGCGTTCTGCAGCAGCTCGGTCAGCACCATGGCGATGGGGGTCGCGACCGCGGCGGGCAGCACGCCGAAGCTGCCGACCCGCTTGATCGCCACCTGCGCCAGCGCCACCTCCGCCGTCATCGCGATGACCCGGTCGGCGATGTCGTCGAACTCGACCATCTCCTCCGGCATCTGGGCGAGGATCTCGTGGACGATCGCGATCGACCCGACCCGCCGTACGGCCTCGTTCAGCGCCTCCTGGCCCTCCGGGTTGTTCAGCCGGCGCGCCTGGAGCCGCAGCAGTGCGGCCACCGTCTGCAGGTTGTTCTTGACCCGGTGGTGGATCTCGCGGATCGTCGCGTCCTTGGTGAGCAGTTCCCGCTCGCGCCGCCGCAGCTCGGTCACGTCGCGGATCAGCACCAGCGCGCCGATGCGGCCACCACCGACGATCAGCGGGATCGCCCGTAGCTGCACGACCGTGCCGCCGTTCTCCACCTCGGTCTCCCTGGGGGCCCGCCCGCTGGCGACGACCATCAGGTCCTCGTTGATCGGCTCGTCGGAGTAGCACAGGTCGGCGGTCGTCTTCCCCAGGTCCGCCCCCACGAGGTCGGCGTGCAGGCCGAGCCTGCGGTAGGCCGACAGCGCGTTGGGCGAGGCGTAGGTGACCCGTCCGGCCTTGTCCAGGCGGAGCAGGCCGTCGCCCACCCGGGGCGACCTGACCAGGATCGGCTCCTCCTCGGCGAAGGGGAACCTGCCCTCGGCCACCATCTGCGCCAGATCGGACGCGCTCTGCAGGTAGGTCAGCTCCAGGCGGGACGGAGTACGCGCCGACGACAGGTTGGTCGAGCGCTGGATGACCCCGATGATCGGGCCGTCCTTGCCCCGCCGCACCGGGATCGTCTCCTCGCGCACCGGCACGCCGCTGGACCAGTCGGGGTCGCCCTCCCTGCAGATGCGGTGCTCGGCCCAGGCCACGTCGATCAGCGGCCGCTCCCCGGTGGCCATGGACATGCCCACGACGTCGTCGTGGTAGACGGTGGGGCCGGTCGTGGGCCGCATCTGGGCCACCGCCACCCACCTCGTGCCACCCTGGTCGGGCACCCACAGTATGAGGTCGGCGAACGACAGATCGGCGAGCAGCTGCCAGTCCGAGACCAGCGAGTGGATCCAGTCGACGTCGGCGGAGTCGAGTGCGGTGTGGCGCGACACCAGGTCGCTGAGAGTCGGCACGAGTGCATGATGCGCCGCCGTCCGGGTCGAAAGCGAATCGACCATCTCCACCTGGCAAGATGCACCTCATGACAGGGCCGTTGGACAGACTGCGCGCGGCCGCCGCCGAGCGGGAGGCGGCGGGCCTGCGCCGCACCCTCCGCCCGCGCACGCCCGACCACGACGGTCTGCTCGACCTGGCCTCCAACGACTATCTGGGGCTCTCGCGGGACGAGCGGCTCGTCGAGGCGGCCGTACGGGCCACCCGGGAGTGGGGGGCGGGCTCGACGGGATCGCGTCTGGTCACCGGCTCCACCCGGCTCCACGCCGAGCTGGAGGACCGGCTCGCGGCGTTCACCGGAGCGGCCCGGGCCCTTGTGTTCTCCTCGGGCTACCTCGCCAACCTCGCCGCGGTCGCCGCACTCGGGCGGGGCGGCCTGATCGTCTCGGACGCCGGCAACCACGCCTCGATCGTGGACGCCTGCCGCCTGTCGCGGTCACGGGTCGTGGTCACGCCGCACGGGGACGCCGAGGCGGTGGACAAGGCCCTCGCCGAGCGTGCCGAGGAGCACGCCCTCGTCGTCACCGACGCCGTCTTCTCCGTCGACGGCGACCTGGCGCCGCTGCGCGCCCTGCACGAGGCGGCCGTACGGCACGGCGCGCTGCTGGTGGTGGACGAGGCCCACGCGCTCGGCGTGGTGGGCGACCACGGCAGGGGCGCGGTGCACGCGGCGGGCCTCGCCGGATGTGCGGACGTTGTGAGAACGGTCACGTTGTCGAAGTCCCTGGGATCCCAGGGCGGCGCCGTCCTGGGCGCCCCCGAGGTGATCGGCACGCTCGTGGACACCGGCCGGTCGTTCATCTTCGACACCGGCCTCGCACCGGCCTGCGCCGGTGCCGCCCTGGCCGCTCTCGAGATCCTGGAAAGCACCGCCGACCTGCCCGGACGTGCTCGGCAGCGAGCCGGGGAGCTGGCCGTGCTGGCCCGCGAGCTCGGCCTGGAGACGGCCGACCCGGCGGCCGCCGTGGTGCCGGTCGTGCTCGGCTCGCCCAGGCTCGCCCTGTCAGCGGGAGCCCTGTGTGCGGAACTCGGGGTCCGCGTGGGATGCTTCCGCCCACCATCGGTGCCTCGGGGCCGGTCCTGTCTGCGGTTGACCGCGAGGGCCGATCTGAGGTCCGATGATCTCGCGGTGGTCCGGGGTGCGCTCACCGCTGTGGCCGAGTTGACGATGTTGCCTGAGTTGGGCGAGTTGAAGGTGGACAGGTGACGGAGCACAGCGAGGACTCTCCCCGGGTTCCGAAGTACTACGACGTGAAGCGCAGTCTTCTGGAGCTCACCAAGAGCCTGCCCGCGGGCAGCGCGCTCCCGCCCGAGCGCGCCCTGGCGGTGCGCTTCGAGACCTCCCGGACGACGGTCCGGCAGGCGCTGTCGGAGCTCGTGGTCGAGGGGAGGCTGCTGCGCATCCAGGGCAAGGGGACGTTCGTCGCTCAGCCCAAGGTCGCCCAGGTCCTCCAGCTCACCTCCTACACAGGCGACCTGCGCACGGTCGGCCTGGAGCCGGACACCAAGATCCTCGACATCAGCTACATCACCGCCGACGAGGCGCTCGGACGGCGGCTGGCCATCAACCCCGGCGGCCGGGTCCTGCGGATCCACCGCCTGCGCCTGGCCAACGGCGAGCCGATGTCCATCGACACCACGCACCTGTCCGCCCGCCGGTTCCCCCGCCTGCGGCGCGAGCTGGAGGTGCACTCCTCGCTCTACGAGACCCTGCACAACGCCTACAACGTGCGGCTGACCGACGCCGAGGAGGTCATCGAGACCGTGCTCGCCACGCCGTACGACGCGCAGGTGCTGGGAGTGGACGTCGGCCTGCCCATGCTGCTGCTGACCCGGCACGCCTTCGACGCCGACGGCAACCCCGTCGAGTACGCCCAGTCGCTCTACCGCGGCGACCGCTACAAGTTCGTCACCCGCCTCCGCCGCCCCTGAGGAAAATCCGAGCGAGCGCCCCGACAGCGAAGCGGGAAACACCGAGCGAGCCGAGGGGCGCGCCGCCAATCTGGACTGAGGAGAGAGGGAGTGAGGAACGAACTCCCGAACGACGAGGGAAGATGGCGGAAGTGAGCGCCCCGACAGCGAAGCGGGAAACACCGAGCGAGCCGAGGGGCGCGCCGCCAATCTGGACTGAGGAGAGAGGGAGTGAGGAACGAACTCCCGAACGACGAGGGAAGATGGCGGAAGTGAGCGCCCCGACAGCGAAGCGGGAAACACAGTGAGCATTCTCGTTGTGACCGGAACGGACACCGAGGTCGGCAAGACGGTGGTGACGGCCGCGCTCGCCGTACTGGCCAGGGAGCGGGGCGCGACGGTCGCGGTGGTGAAGCCGGCGCAGACCGGGGTGGCGGCCGGGGAGCCCGGGGACCTCGACGAGGTGATCCGCCTGTCGGGGGTGACGACGACCTTCGAGATGACGCGGTATCCCGATCCGCTCTCCCCCGCCGCTGCGGCCCGCGTCTCGGGCATGCCGCCGCTGTCGCTCGCCTCCGCGGCGGCGCGGATCGAGGAGCTGGCCGAGTCGCACCGGCTGGTGCTCGTCGAGGGCGCCGGGGGGCTGCTGGTCCGCTACGACGAGGAGGGCGGCACGCTCGCGGACCTGGCGCGGCGGCTGCACGCTCCCGTCCTCGTGGTGACGCGCGCCGCGCTGGGCACGCTCAACCACACGGCGCTGACGCTCGAGGCCGTGGCGGGCCGGGGCCTCGACCTGGCGGGCGTGGTGATCGGGTCCTGGCCGGCCGATCCGGGGCTTGCCGAGCGGTCGAACGTCGCCGACCTGGAGATGCTCGCCGCCCGGCCGCTGTCGGGCGCTTTGCCGGAGGGCGCGGGCGCGCTCGGCAGGGAGGCGTTCGCCCGCGCCGCCCGCGCCGGAATCGCTCCCGCCCTCGGCGGCATGTTCGACCCGGCCAGATTCCGCTCGACCCTTAAGCTGCCCCTGTGACAGGGGTGCCGCCGAGGACCGACGGGAGTGCCGCGTGAAGACCGACATCCTGGAGATCGCCCGCGTTCAGGTTCTGGACGAGGGCAGGGGCCTCGACGCGGCCCAGGCGCTCGAGTGCCTGACGCTGCCGGACGAGCGCCTGCCCGACCTGCTCGCGCTGGCGCACGAGGTGCGGATGAAGTGGTGCGGTCCCGAGGTCGAGGTGGAGGGGATCGTCTCGCTCAAGACCGGCGGCTGCCCGGAGGACTGCCACTTCTGCTCGCAGTCCGGCCAGTTCTCCTCCCCGGTGCGCGCGGCCTGGCTCGACATCCCCTCGCTCGTCCGGGCGGCCGTCGAGACGGCCGCGACCGGGGCGACGGAGTTCTGCATCGTCGCGGCCGTGCGCGGACCGGACCGGCGGCTGATGGACCAGGTCCGCGAGGGCGTGCGGGCGATCCGCGAGGCGGTCGACATCAACGTGGCCTGCTCGCTCGGCATGCTCACCCAGACGCAGGTGGACGAGCTGGCCGAGATGGGGGTCCACCGCTACAACCACAACCTGGAGACCGCCCGGTCGCACTTCCCCCGCGTGGTCACCACGCACACCTGGGAGGAGCGCTGGGACACCTGCCTCATGATCCGGGAGGCGGGCATGGAGCTGTGCTGCGGCGGCATCGTCGGCATGGGAGAGACCCTGGAGCAGCGGGCCGAGTTCGCCGCCCAGCTGGGCGAGCTGGAGCCCGACGAGGTGCCGCTCAACTTCCTCAACCCCCGCCCGGGCACGCCGTTCGCCGACCAGCCCGTCGTCGAGGGCACCGAGGCGCTGAAGACGATCGGCACGTTCCGCCTCGCCCTGCCGCGCACGATCCTGCGGTACGCCGGGGGCCGCGAGCTGACCCTGGGCGACCTCGGCACGAGGGACGGCATGCTGGGCGGCGTCAACGCCATCATCGTCGGCAACTACCTGACCACCCTGGGCCGCACGCCCGAGCGCGATCTGGAGCTGCTCGCCGACCTCAAGATGCCCGTCAAGGCGCTCTCCCAGACCCTCTGACGCCGTCGGCGGGCGATCGGCTGGAATCCCAGCCCGTAGGGGCGGAGTAGTCGCGGCGACACCGGGCATCAGCGGGAGTGACCGAGGTTCTCCTGTGGCTGGAGGGCATTGGCCGCCCATCTGTTCCGGTTACTGACCGACTGGTAGGTTTCACCCTATGGAGTCCCCCAAACACGCAGGCGACATCGCCGTCGCCGTCTCCCAGGCCTACGGCGTGGACACGATGTTCACGCTGTCCGGTGGGCACGTCTTCCCCTTGTACGACGGGGCCGTCCATCAGAACATGCGCATCCTGGACGTGCGCCACGAGCAGAGCGCGGTGTTCGCGGCCGAGGCGACGGCCCGGCTGACCCGGCAGCCCGGCCTCGCCGTGCTCACAGCCGGCCCCGGCGTCACCAACGGCGTCTCGGGGGTCGCCACCGCTCACTTCAACGGCTCCCCGGTCGTCGTGCTCGGCGGGCGCGCCCCGCGCTCACGCTGGGGCTCCGGGGCACTGCAGGAGATGGACCATCCACCGCTGTTCGAGCCCATCACCAAGCTCGCCTTCACCGGGTCGGGCGCGGACTCCATCGGGCAGGACGTCGAGATGGCCTTCCGCACGGCCCTGGCCCCGCATCGCGGCCCGGTGTTCCTGGACTTCCACATGGACGACCTGTTCTCCCCGTCGCCCGAGTACGTCTCGGAGACGCTGACCCCGTCGCCGCTGGAGCCCGACCCCGAGGCGCTCGCCGACATCGCGAGGCTGCTCGCCGAGGCCGAGCGCCCGGTGCTGGTGCTCGGCTCGGACGTGTGGATGGAGCGCGCCGAGGAGGCCGCGCGGGACTTCGCCGAGGAGTGGCGCCTGCCCGTCGTCCCCAACGGCCAGGGCCGGGGCATCCTGCCCGCCGGGCACGAGCTGCTGGTCACCCGCGCCCGGGGCGCCGCCTTCGGCCAGGCCGACCTCGTCATCGTGGTCGGCACCCCGCTCGACTTCCGCCTCGCGTACGGCTGGTTCGGCGGCAAGGAGGGCGCGCCGCTCGCCAGGGTCGTCCACATCGCCGACGCGCCCTCCCAGCTCGCGACGCACACCGGCCTGTCCGGGTCGGCCGCCGGGGATCTGTCGGTCATCTTCTGGGGGCTGTCCGCGGCCTGCGGGGCCGCCGGAGTGAACCCCAAGGCGTACGAGCCGTGGGTGAGCAGGCTGGGCGAGGCCGCGGCGGCGGCGACCGCCGGGGACGCGGCCCTGCTGGAGTCCGACGCCGACCCGATCCACCCGATGCGCATCTACGGCGAGCTCAACAAGGTGCTCGCCGACGACGCGGTCGTCATCGGCGACGGCGGCGACTTCGTCTCCTACGCCGGCAAGTACGTCGAGCCGCGCAGGCCCGGCAACTGGCTCGACCCCGGCCCGTACGGCTGCCTCGGCACCGGGCTCGGCTACTCCATCGCGGCACGTCTGGCGAGGCCGTCGTCGCAGGTCGTGCTGCTGCTGGGCGACGGCGCGGCGGGCTTTTCGCTGATGGACGTCGACACGCTGGTGCGCCACCGCCTGCCGGTCGTCATGATCTGCGGCAACAACGGCATGTGGGGCCTGGAGAAGCACCCCATGCAGATGCTGTACGGCTACGACGTGGCGGCCGAACTCCAGCCGCAGTGCCGCTACGACCAGGTCGTCACCGCGCTCGGCGGCGGCGGGGAGCTCGTCACGTCGCCGGGCGAGATCGGCCCGGCGCTGCGCCGCGCCTTCGACTCCGGCGTGCCCTATCTGGTGAACATCGCCACCGACCCGGCGATCGCCTACCCCCGCAACACGACCGGAGTGTGACCGCGCGTACGGCTCCGCCCGTGACACCCGGGCGGAGCCCGGCGGTCCTCCCCCCGACCCCGTACAACCCGTCGAGGGATTGACGAGTGCGATACGTGCGCCTGGGATCTTCAGGCCTGAAGGTGTCGAGAGTCGCGCTGGGCATGATGAGCTACGGCGCCCCCTCGGCACTCTCGTGGAGCCTCGACCGGGACCGCGCCGAGCCGATCGTCCGGCGCGCGGTCGAGGCCGGCGTCACCTTCTTCGACACGGCCGACATGTACGGCGACGGCGCCGGCGAGGAGGTGACCGGCCGCCTGCTGCGCGCACTGTTCGCCAGGCGCGACGACTACGTGCTGGCCACCAAGGTCTACTACCCCATGGGGCCGGGCCCCAACGACGGCGGGCTGTCGCGCAAGCACATCATGTCGGCCGTCGACGCCTCGCTCACCCGTCTCGGCACCGATCACATCGACCTCTACCAGGTCCACCGGTGGGACGCGGAAACCCCGATCGAGGAGACGATGGCGGCCCTCGACGACCTGGTCCGATCGGGCAAGGTGCGCTATGCCGGCGCCTCCCTGATGTACGCCTGGCAGTTCGCCAAGGCCCAGCACGCCGCCGAACGTCACGGTCTCACCCGGTTCGTGTCCATGCAGACTCGCTACAACCTCCTGTATCGAGAGGAGGAACGCGAGATGCTGCCGCTGTGCGCGGATCAGCGGGTGGGTGTCCTGCCCTACAGCCCGCTGGCCCGGGGCGTCCTGGCCGCCACCGGCCCCCGCGACACCGACCGGGCGGCGGCGGAGCGCGGCAGGTCGCGCTCGATCGACGGCGACGACCTCGTCATCGGCGCGCTGCGCGCGATCGCCGCCGAGCGTGGCCTGCCACCCGCCCAGATCGCGCTGGCGTGGACGCTCGCCCACCCGACGGTTTCCGCGTCGATAGTTGGAGCCACCAGAACCGGTCATGTGGACGACGCCGTCGCCGCCGTCGACGTGGCGCTCACCCCGGCGGAGAAATCCAGGCTGGAAGAGCACTACCGCCCCCGCACCCCGTACGGCCACACATGACGAGCCGCCGGACCAGTCCGGGACGCCCCGAAGTGGAGCTCAGGACGTCGCGGGAGAGCGGCTCGCGGCCGAGCTGGGCGACGGGCTGGGCGAGGGGGGCGGGCAGTCCTTCTTCACGGTGAACGTGACCGCCGTGCCCTCCTTGACGAGCGTGTTCGCCGCCGGCTTCTGGCTGACGACCGTCCCCTTGCACTCCCCCTCGCCGTCGTAGACGGGTTTCGGGGTGAGACCCAGCATGTTGAGCCGCGCCAGTGCGGAGCTCTCCGGCAGGTCCTGCAAGTGAGGCACCTTGACCATGCCCTTGGTCGAGCTCGGCGAGGGCGTCGGCGATGCGGTGCGGTGCGGCGACGGGCTGGGAGTCGGGCTCGGCGTGGGACTCGGCTTCCTGGTCTTGGTCGGGCTCGGCCGCGTCACCGGCACGTCCTGGGACGGCCTCGCAGGGGGCCGCGAGATGGCCCGCGTCGGCGTCGGCGACGGCGACGGGGTGATCACGTTCAGGGACTGAGCGGGTGGCTCGGGGGTCCCGGATCCGGCCGAGGCCATGTTGATGCCGAGGACGGCCAGGCCGCCGACGACGGCGAACCCCGCCACCCCGGCCGCGACCGGCATCCCCCGGCCCTTCTTGGACCGCTGCGCCGCGCGCCGCGCCGTACGAGAGCCCTGCTGCGGGGAGGCGACGGTCGCCGGCGGCACGGCCGGGGCGTCGTTCCAGGACTCGCGCGTGACACGGTAGGTGGCACCGGTGGCCGGGACGGCCTCCGGTGCCACCTGGTAGGGACCTGCCTGGGTGGGCGCGCCTGTGGGGGCGGGCGGGGCCCCCATGCCCGTGACGGCCTGGGCCCCGGTGACGCCCTGCGGGCCGTACCCCCCTCCGGCCAGGCCCTGCGGCCCGTAGGGTGGCGCGGCGTCCGGAACCACCGTCCCCGGGGCCAGCACCGACTGCCGGGCCGCCTGGCTCATCGCGGCGGCGGACGGCCAGCGGCGGGCCGGGTCCTTCGACATCGCCCGTTCGACGATGGCCCGGACGGCGGGCGGCACGTCCGGCGGCAGCGGCGGCGGCTCCTCGCGGATGTGCTTGAGCGCGATCGTCACCGGCGAGTCGCCGTCGAAGGGACGCTGCCCGGCCAGGCACTCGTACGCCACCACGCCCAGCGCGTAGATGTCGACGGCGGGCGTGACCGGAGCGCCCTCGGCCTGCTCCGGCGCGCAGTAGGCCGCGGTGCCGAGCACCATTCCGGCGTCGGTGAGGCGGCTGCCCTGGTCGGCGCGGGCGATCCCGAAGTCGGTCAGCACCAGCGTGCCGTCGGACCGCACCAGCAGGTTGCCCGGTTTGACGTCCCGGTGCACGATTCCCCGTTCGTGCACGGCCTGGAGGGCGGAGGCCGCCTGCGCGATGAGCTCCATCGCGGGCTCGGCGCCGATGCGGCCGAGGCGCATCAGCAGGCGGTCGAGAGGCTCGCCGTCGACGAACCGCATGACCAGGTACGCGGTGGAGCCGTCGCCGGGGACCTCGGTGACCCCGTAGTCGTAGACGTCGACGACGCCGGGGTGGTTGACGGTCGCCATCGCCCGGGCTTCGCCCTGGAAGCGCACGGCGAATCCGGGGTCGTCGAGACGACCGGGGAGAAGCACCTTGACGGCGACGGTGCGCGCGAGGACGGTGTCCTCGCCACGCCATACCTCGCCCATGCCCCCGGCGCCGAGCCGGGCGTCCAACCGGTAACGCCCAGCCAGGGTCATGCCTTGGGCCACCATTTGCGCCCCGTACCCCCTAAGTGAATCGACCCCCGAAGGTGTCCAACAAAGCAGGTTCGTGTCGCGGGTAGATAACGACAAGTTCACGGAACCCTGTACGCGTAAGGGATCCAGGCTCGGGGGATCGAAGGTCGAGCCTACCTGTTATCCGCCCGTACTACCGTGCACCGAACACCGTGCCGTCCAGTTCCTGGGCGTGACCTGGACGACCATGCGGCGGCGGCAGTGCGGGCAGTAACGCGGTGGCTCCATCGCCCTGGCGGCCAGGCAGGCCGCGTGATCACCGTTTCCGGCCGGACGGCCGCAGTGATCGCAGTAGAGGTCCACAGTGCACCACCCTAACCGCTGCCCGCCTCCGCCGCCTGGAAAGCATCATGGAGTCCCCGCTGCCAATTAAGACGCTTCCCGGCCCCTTTTAGTTGCCTCGCGGTCTCCACCGGCGTCGGGGAATGACGACCCAATAGGCTGACCCGCATGAGTATCGCTCCAGGTCTGCACGCCGAAGTCCTCATCATGGTGGAGCGCGAGGACACGGCGATCCGGGTCGGCAGCGGCGACGTGCCGGTGCTGGGCACGCCGCGGCTGCTGTCGTTCGCCGAGGGGGCCACGGTCAAGGCCGTCCAGCATCACCTGGAGCCGGGGCAGACCACGGTGGGGACCAGGGTGCTGATCGAGCACCGTCTGCCCAGCCCGGTCGGGATGCACGTCGAGATCGGCGTCGAGCTCACGGAGGTGGACGGCAGGCGGCTCGTCTTCTCCGTCAGGGCCGTCGACAAGACCGGCGCCCTGGTCGCCACGGGCACGATCGAGCGGGTCGTCGTCGACCGGGAGCGGTTCCTCTCCCGTCGGTGAACGTCCGGCCCGCTCTACTCGATGACGGCGATCACGTCTCCCTCCTGGACGACGTCGCCCTCCTGCACGTGAAGCTTCGAGACGGTCCCCGCGTCCTCGGCGAGGACGGGGATCTCCATCTTCATCGACTCCAGGATCACAAGGGTGTCGCCCTCCTCGACGACCTCGCCCTCGCTCACAACGATCTTCCAGACGTTCGCCACCATCTCGGCGCGCACCTCGGCCACCCGGGAACTCCCCTCAAATAATCCAGCAGATCAGGCTTTTCTCATCCGGGCGACCAGCCCGGTGTCATAGTCCCCGCTCACGAACTCGGGATGGTCGAGCAACTCGGCGCAGAACGGCAGGTTGTGCTTCGGGCCCTCGACGCGGAACCCGGCGACGGCCTCACGGCCCCGCTCCAGCGCCTCCTCGCGGGTGGCGCCGGTGACGCAGAGCTTGGCCATCAGCGGATCGTAGAACGGCGTGACGGTGTTGCCCGCCGCGTACCCCGAATCGATGCGCACCCCCTCGCCCGCCGGCTCCTCCCATACACCGATCTTGCCAGGGCCGGGCAGGAACCTGCGGGGGTCCTCGGCGTAAACGCGGAACTCGATCGCGTGGCCGCTCACCCGCGGCTCGACGGAGTAGACCTCGCCGGCCGCGACGCGGATCTGGTGCTCCACGAGGTCGAGGCCGGTGACCAGTTCGGTGACGGGGTGCTCCACCTGGAGCCGGGTGTTCATCTCCAGGAAGACGAAGTCCTGGGCGTCCGCGTCCACCAGGCACTCCACCGTGCCCGCGCCGCGATAGGACACCGCCTCCCCCGCCCGTACGGCCGCCGCGAGCATCCGCTCGCGCAGCTCCGGGGTCACGCCGGGGGACGGGCTCTCCTCCACGACCTTCTGGTGGCGCCGCTGGACCGAGCAGTCGCGCTCGCCCAGGGCGACCACGGTGCCGTCGGCGAGGCCGAGGATCTGCACCTCGACGTGCCTGGCCCGCTCGATGTAGCGCTCAAGCAGGATGGCCGGCTCGCCGCCGAAGCGGGCGGCCGCACGGCAGGCCTGCTCGAACGCCTTGGCCAGCGACTCGTCGTCGCGCGCCACGCCCATGCCGATCCCGCCGCCCCCGCCGGCCGCCTTCACCATCACGGGGTACCCGATCTCCTCGGCGGCCCGCCGGGCCTGCGCGAGGTCGGAGACCGGCTCCCTGGTCCCGGCGGCGACCGGCACGCCCGCGGCCTCCATCAGGTTGCGGGCGTTGATCTTGTCGCCCATCTGCTCGATGGCCTTGGGGTCAGGGCCGATCCAGACGAGCCCGGCCTCGATCACCGCGCGGGCGAACGCGGCGTTCTCCGCGAGGAACCCGTATCCGGGGTGGACCGCCCGCGCTCCCGTCGCACGGGCGGCCTGGAGGACCTTGTCGATGTCGAGGTAACTCTGGGCCGGGTTCGCGGGGCCGAGGAGCACGGCGTCGTCGGCCTCACGCACGAACGGCAGGTCGGCGTCCGCCTCGGAGTGGACCGCGACGGCGCGCAGCCCCATGCCCCGCACCGTACGGATGATCCGGCGGGCGATTTCACCACGGTTGGCCACGAGAACTGAGTCGAACACGCACCCAACTCTAGGATGATCCCCCGCTCCGTCCCCCCGCCCGTTCCGACTGAACGCGGGGGCCGAATCTGTAGGGTCGCCACAACGACGACAGGCCCGGCGCGCCGTTGGAGGCGTTCCGATGCTATGTCTGCTACAAGCGCGTGACGAGCACGAGTCGGTCGACGACGCGCGCCATCGCCTCCACCACTCCGGGGTCGTAGGCCGACCCGCCGTCGAGGCGCAGCCGCTCCAGCGCCGCCGCCGCGCGGTCCCTGTCGGTCGAGCCGCCCACGAGGTCGTCGTACGCGTTGGCGGCCTTGATGATGCGGCTGGCCATCGGCGGGGACTCGCCGAGCGTGTCGCACTGCCGCCGGACGATCTCCGCGACGCCGTGGAGTACGCCGGTCTTCCTGATCACCTCGGCGCCCAGCTCGGCGATCCGCCGCGCCTGCGCGGGGTCGGCCAGCACGGTCGCGCCGCCGGGGATCGGGTCGCGCAGCGAGAGCTGGCCGATGTCGTGCATGAGCGCGGCGTACTCCAGCTCAAGCAGCTGCGGCTCCGCCATGCCCAGCTCCCGGCCGATGGCGACCGACAGCTGGCTGACGCGGCGCGAGTGGCCCGGCTCGACATACCCGCCGACCTCGGTGACCCGGCTCAGCGCGCGCACGGTCTGCAGGTAGGTCGCCCGGATGCCTGCGTACTTGCGGAACGCCACCTGCGTGACGAGCAGCGGCGCGGCGAACGCGGGCAGCGCGGTCATGTCCATGCTGTGCGAGGCGAGCGCGAGCAGGATGCCCGACGCCGCGACGGCGGCGCCGAGCGGCGCGGCCATCCTGATCTCGTCCCGTACGGCCACGACGAACACGGTCCTGACCTGGTCGGCCCTGAGCATGGCGGCGATCACCACGTCGGCCGCGAGCATGACCGTGACGAGCACGGCCATCACGCCGAGCGCCGGCCACCAGTTCCCGTGCCGGTCGGCCGTGTCTCCCGCGAGCTCCCCCAGCGGGCCGGTGAGCGGCCGGTAGGCGAAGGCGAGCAGCGACCCGGCGAGCAGCCGCCGGGCCATCGCGTCGAGACGCGGCGGCCGGCCGACCGCCAGGTGCGGCAGCCCGCCCGCGATCATGCCGACCGACATCACCGCCACGACCTGCAGGGCCGAATGGTGCGCAGGCCGTCCGCCCACGTCGAGCAGCAGGGCGTACCCGAGGGATGCGGCGGTGGAGATCGGAGCGACCTCGCGGTTGCCGGGCATCGTGAGCCGGGCCAGTTCGCCTGCGGCGATGAGCGCGCCGAACCCGATGGCGACCCGCGGGTCGGTCAGGCCCTCCGCCGCGGTGTGGGCGATCCCCGCCACGGTCAGCATCCCCGCGGCGCAGATGAGCAGGAGCTGGCCCGAGTCGAGCCCCACCGGTCTGACCGTCAGCCGACGCTCCCTCACCGCTCCGACACCACCTGGATGGGCGTCGTCGGGTCGTCGTGGTCCTTCACGGTGGTCTCCACGGCGGCGTCGTCCGGCGGCACGGGCACCGGCTGCGCCAGGTCCCAGCCGTGCCGGTCGAGCGCCTTGACGAACGCGCACACCATGTCGGGGTCGAACTGTGTTCCGGCGTTCTTGCGCAGCTCGGCCACCGCGAACTCGATCGACTTGGCCTTGCGGTAGGAGCGGTCGGAGGTCATGGAGTCGAACGCGTCGGCCACCGCGATGATCCGGGCGAATTCGGGGATCTCCGAGCCGGCCAGGCCCATCGGGTAGCCCTTCCCGTCATGTCGTTCGTGGTGGTGCATGATCCCGGCGAACGCCTCGTCGAGGAAGTCGATGCCCCGCACGATCTCCAGCCCGCGCATCGGATGGAGCTGGATCGCGGCGTACTCCTCCTCGGTCAGGCGGCCGTCCTTCTGCAGCACCTTGGTCGGTACGCCGAGTTTGCCCACGTCGTGGAGCATGCCCGCGTACCGGATCGCGCGCAGCCGCTCGGTGCCCATCCCGATCTCCTCAGCGATCATGGAGGAGGCCGCTGAGACCCGCGTGCAGTGCCCGCGCGTGTAGTAGTCCTTCGTCTCCACCGCCTGGCACAGCGCCGCGATGGTCGCGTCGTACGCCCGCTGCTCGGCGTGGTAGTGCCCCAAGGCCCACCGGGCCACGAACAGCGGCAGCAGCACGAGCACGGCCGAGATCGACTGCACCGTCGACCACAGGGCCGCGATCAGCAGTCCGAAGGTGGCGAAGCCGACGTAGGAGCTCAGGAACTGCAGCATCGCGCGGAGCGAGACCTGGTCTTTGTGCACCGCGGACGCCAGCCGGAGGATGACCGCGGTCAGCGCGAAGTTGACGGCCACGAAGACCACCGTCGCCGCGGCGTACGGCACGAGGATGCCCGGGAAGTCGGCCGGCTCGGGCAGGTGGGCCCGTCCTCCCGCGCTCTCGTAGGCCCATCCGGCGGCGTACCCGCACAGGGCGTACTGCCCGCCGTTGAACAGCCGTTTCACCATCGGCAGGCCGGGACGCACGCTCACGACCGCGGCCAGCCCGACCAGGGCGGCGCCCTCCGGGCCGACGAGCACCACGGCGGCCAGCGCGGCGGAGAAGCTCACCGACACCGCGACGTGCGGCACGTTGAGCAGCGTCGGCACCGACTCGCAGAGCAGGAAGAGCAGCGCCAGGACGAGAAGCGCCGACCAGTCCTCCGCCACGAGCCCGTGATGCGCGAGGAGACCGCGCGTGATCACGAGACCGGCGGTTCCGACGAGTGCGACGAAGTAGACCCTGGCGGGCCACGGAAGTTCCCGCATGGCGGCCACCTTGAATGCGGATCGGACCCGTGGGCCGGCCCTGCCGGACCGGCCCACGGGCAGTGACTACGTCCAGGAGATCCCCGGGGTGCCGGCCGCGAGACCGGCCAGAGCCACCACCGGAGTGAGCAGCGCCAGCGCCACTATCAGCCTGACGACGGTCTTCCCAAGCATTGCGCCGCCTCCACGTCGATGTCGCACTCAGGCTACAGAAGGGCCGACTGCCGGTCCGGGATGTCGCGACCATCGCAGCCAAACCGTAACCAAGCCATCACACCGCGTGCAATTGCACCGGTTTGTCAGTGCCTTTTCACGGGGCGAGCCCGGCCATCAGCCGACGGACGTCGTCGTCCACGTCCGCCTGGAGCATGCCGTTGTCGACGCTCGGCGTGCAGCCGTACCGGATGTGCACGCCCACGGGCGGCCCCTCCTCGTAACCGAACACGAGCCGGTAGTCGTCACCCACGCCACGTCCCCTCCCGGTAGGCGGCGGTCAGGGCCTTCCCGGCGTACGAGCGGGTCCTGACCGTGCCGTTCGTCGTCGTGACGCAGGAGTTCACCTCCTCGGCGCTGCCCACCCACAGCGCCGGCCGTTCGCCGCCCGGATCCATGTTGACGCCGGGATAGGCGCAGATCAGCGCCCGGACCGGCGAGCCGGGCACCAGCGACTCGTCCGCGCCGTCCACATCCACGGCGGCCGGCACCCAGCCGCCGATGCCCTCGCCGCTCCAGCGCTGCGGGCACGCGTCCGGCACCGCCCTCGGCTCCGGAGCGCACGCGGCCGGCACGGCTCCCGCCCACATGGCGACGGCGACGAGGAGGACTGCGGCCCGGCGCGAACGCATCACACTGCTGAGACGTCCACCCCGGCCGGCCGGTTCAACCGGCGCACACCTGCTGCGGACCCGACGTCGAGAAGCTGAGGCCCCAGCTGGCGTACATCTTCGCGGGCACCGGCGGGACGCACACCCGGGCGTCGTAGGCGCCCTGGTAGCGCCACTCTCCGGGGCCCTGCTTCGTCCAGTAGTGCAGGCGGTCGAGCATCGCGACGACGTAGAACTCGTCCGTCGCCTCGCTCTCGCCATAGATGATTCCGTAGTAGACGGTTCCTCCGCCTGCCACGTCCGCCGCGTCTGTGGGAGCTCCCGCGCGGCGGACCGCCCCCGCGAGCTCCTCACGGATCTCCCTATCGATCCGCAGCGGCCATGACGTCCCTGCCGAGTGGCGCTGCCCCGGATCCTCTTCCGCCTCTTCCTCCGGGTCGTCCGAGGAGGACGGCGGAGTCGGCCGGGGTACGACGGCGGGGGCGGCGGCCGGGGCCGACGACGTGAGCGCGAGCGTCAGCGCGGCTGCCCCCGCCACGCAGATCGCGAGCAGGGCCCCCAGCACGGCCGCGACGAGCGGTGATCTTGGCATGCCCGACTACTAGCACGCCGCATCTGGTAATGAAAGCGGTCAGACGAGCGCCTGGCGGGCCCATTCGACGGTGGCCTTGAGGCCTGTGGGCAGGTCGTGCCGGGGACGCCAGCCGAGCGCCTCGTACGCCGGGGCGGGGTCGACGGCCATCGCGGGGAGGTCGCCCATGCGAGGGGGCTCGAAGCGCGGCTCGTCGGGTGCTCCGGCCGCCGCGGCGATCAGGCTGTGCAGCTCACGGTCGGTGGTCTGGACGCCGGTGCCGAGGTTGAAACGGCGGCCGTCGCCGTGGGGCCCGCAGGCGCGGGCGAAGCCGTCCACCACGTCCTCCACGAAGACGTAGTCGCGCGTCTGGGAGCCGTCGCCGTACACGACCGTGGGCTTTCCCGCGAGCAGGGCGTCGGTGAAGATGGCGACCACCCCGGCCTCGCCCTCGGGCGACTGGCGCGGCCCGTAGACGTTCGACAGCACGAGCGTGGTGTATTCGAGCCCGTGCAGCGCCCGGTAGGTGGCGAGGTACAGCTCACCGCCGAGCTTGGAGGCGGCGTACGGCGAGCGGGGATCGGTGGGGGCGTCGCCCGGGACCGGAATCACGGCAGGCCTGCCGTAGACGGCGACCGAGGACGCGTAGACGACCTTGCGGGCCCCGCCGCGGCGGGCGGCCTCCAGGACGTTCACCGTGCCCTCGACGTTGATCCCGGCGTCGGTCACCGGGTCGGCCACGCTCCTGCGCACGCTGATCTGCGCGGCGAGGTGGCAGACGACCTCCGGCCGCCAGCGTTCGGCGAGCTCCGCGAGCGCGGGGTCGCGCACGTCCATGACATGGAGGGGGGCGTCGGGGTTGCGCACGTGGCCGGACGACAGGTCGTCCACCACCGCGACCTCGTGGCCGTCCGCCAACAGCCGATCGACGAGGGTGGATCCGATGAACCCCGCCCCGCCCGTGACCAGTGCCCGCATGTCCCCGCCCTTCCCGGCCTGTAACGGAAGATCCTAACGAGCATTGCCCCGGCACGGCCCGATCACGCCTCCGCGACGGAGGCGCGACTCTCGGGGGACAGGACGCGGCGGATGCCGCGCCGCCCGGCCGTCGCCCCTCGGAACCGCCGAGCTAGTCGGCCATCTCGGCGCGTACCTGCTCGATCCGGCTGAGCACCTTGCTGCGCAGGTCCTGCGGGACGGGGTCGCACCCGCAGTGTTTGGCCACGAGCCGCTTGACGGCCTCTTCGAGGCCGTACTCCCCCAGGCAGGGGGAGCACTCGTCGAGGTGCTTCCTTATCTCGGCGATACGGTCGCTGTCCAGCTCACCGTCCAGGTAGGTGTACACCCGGTCGAGCACCTCGCTACACGGGGTGTCGTGGTGGTTCCCGCAGCTCATCGCTCCTCCTCGCCAAGCGTCCCGCCGAGACCCGCGCCGCGGGAGTCCGACCGCACGAGGCCGCGATCGCGCGCGTAGTCCTCGAGCTGGTTGCGCAGCTGCCGGCGGCCACGGTGGAGGCGCGACATCACGGTCCCGATGGGCGTGCCCATGATCTCGGCGATCTCCTTGTACGGGAAGCCCTCCACGTCCGCCAGATAGACGGCGATGCGGAACTCCTCGGGGAGCGCGGCGAGAGCGTCCTTCACGTCGCTGTCGGGAAGGTGCTCGAGCGCCTCGATCTCGGCCGACTTCAGCCCGCTGGACGTGTGCGACTCCGCCCGGGCGAGCTGCCAGTCCTCGATCTCCTCGGTGCCCGCCTGCTTGGGCTCCCGTTGCTTCTTCCGGTAGCTGTTGATGAACGTGTTGGTGAGGATGCGGTAGAGCCAGGCCTTGAGGTTCGTCCCCTCCTGGAACTGGTGGAAGGAGGCGAACGCCTTGGCGAAGGTCTCCTGCAGGAGATCCTCCGCATCCGCTGCGTTTCGGGTCATCCGGAGCGCGGCTGAGTACAGTTGATCGAGAAACGGCATGACGTCGCGCTCGAACCGCTCGCTGCGCTGCTCCAGAGTCTCCTCGGCTGTCTTGGAGACCGGACCCACCCCCTTAAGGACAACGTTCCCAGCCGAGGATACCGGCCCGGCAACGTCCAGCCCGTCGAGGCCTTCTGGCAGCACCAACGTCTTCATGCCCAACTGCAACAGGGCGGGCGTAGAGTCTGTTCCCGGTGCAGATTGAGGTGACGAACGACCCGGTGCGGGGAAAAAAGTAAGCACCGGCTTGGTAGCCCGGAAACCGAGTTTCGCTGCCGTACGCCCATGCGCGGGGCAGCCAGAGTCCAGGAGTCGCTCGTGCTGCCTATACCGGCCAACGAACTCAACGGCTCGGGCACACTCGGGCCGTACTGGACCTTCTATCACGCGGTCGTCGCCGAACAGCTGCGCCAGTGGCTGCCCGGCCGCCCCTCCCTGCTGCTGGACCTGTCCGGCGGACGGGGGCGGTGGCCGGCCCAGGCGGCGCGCGCCGGTCACCGGGTGATCGAGGTCATGGACTTCCGCAGGCCGGCGGAACCGTGGTTGCGCGACGCCTCCGACCGCATACAGAAGGTGCGCGCCGACAACCTCGGCTTCCTGCCCGACGGCTGCGTGGACGGTGTGATCGCCGAGGAGCGCGTACTGTCGGTCGAGATCATGGCGGAGTCCGTCATCGAGGACGTGGCCCGGGTGCTGCGGCCAGGCGGGCGCGCGCTGCTGTGCGTCGACTCGCTGGTCCTCGGGATGGCGATCCTGGCCGAGCAGAACTACTGGGCGCACCTGTGCCAGACGGGCGAGGTCATGCTCATCCCCTGGCCCGACGGCAGCATCACCCGCTGCTTCACCAGCCAGCAGATTCGCGAGCTGATCACCGGCGCCGGCCTCGAGGTGGAGTGGGTGCGCCCGCGCACCGTGCTGTCCCCCTCCACCGTCGACCACGTGCTGAGCACGGAGAGCAAGTCGCTGTCCTGGCTGGTCCGCACCGAGCTCGAGACCGAGGCCGACGGCGACGACACGGTCGGCATCCACCTGGTGGCCAGCGCCCGCAAGCCGATGTGAACGCTCTCCCGAACGGTGCTCGGACAGGCGCTCGGGCGGGTCACCTGCGGCGCTCGGCCCGTGACTGGCACTGCACGCAGCGGGCCGCCTCGGGGCGGGCCTCCAGCCTGCCCTCGGGCACGAGCGTGCCGCAGTCGACGCAGCGGCCGTAACCGCCGTCGTCCAGCCGGCGCAGCGCGGCCAGCACGGCCGTACGCTGCCGGGACGCGGCGTCGAGCATGGCCCGGGTCCGGTCGGCGTCGGTGAGGTCGGCTCCCGCGTCGGCGAGGGACCTGTCGCGCCCGGCGACCGGATCCCCGCGCAGCACGCTGATCGACCGGTCGAGCTCGGCGAGCATGCTTTCCAGGCGCATACGCGCGGTCGCGACGTCCACGGATCCGCACCTCCGGGAGTGGGGGAGTCACCCGTCCAGGAGCCCCCGGTCCCCTGGACGGTCAGCGGCCGGTCACCTATCGCGCGACCGCTTTCTCGAACGGATGCCCACTTCGCGCGTCGCTTACACCCCTGACCTGCCCGGCAGCCGCCCGCAGGTGCGGGCTCACCGGTGCGGGCTCACTGGCTCGCGGGCAGTCCGATGAGGTGCGTCGCGCCGAGGAAGAAGGCCGCGCGGACGTTGTCGTCGCCCACGAGGTCGCGGATCGCCGCCGCCGAGGTCCCCGCCTCGCCGTAGCCGACCTTCAGGAACGACGGGTCCGGCTCCCTGGTCGCGTCGAGACCCTTGAGCAGGACCTGCGCACCCCTGCCCGACCTGGACACCGCGTCCCAGAGCTGGGTGTAGACGTCCACGGTCAGCAGGTCGACGAAGCCCTCGCCGATGATCTGGTCGTGCCGGATCTTCGCCGCCGACTCCCTGAAGCGGGGGTGGGCGAGCCGGTGCATCAGCTCGTGCACGAGCGTTCTGATCACCCGCCAGCGCCAGTCGGACTTCGTCCCCCACGCGGGACTCGGGAAGATCGGCTGAACGGAGATGTTGCCCTCGCCTCCGCTGTGCGCAGCGGTCAGCTTGATCATGTAGCCGACCCTCCTGCTCAGGGTCGCGTCGGTCGACAGCCGCTCCCGCAGCAGGGCGCGCAACGTCTCGCGGTCGCCGGAACGGGTGGCGTCGTAGTTCGCCTTGGCGAGCAGCGCCCCTCGTTGCCTGTCCCAGCCGACCGCCTGCGCCCTGTTCATCATCCAGTTCAGCCGCTCGGCGGGCCCGGCGGGCAGCTCCCAGGTGCTCTGCAGGCGTTCGCCGTAACGGAAGCCGTCGAAGTAGGGCCCCTCCTCCCAGGCGTCCGCGTACGGCCGGAGCCCGACGGTGACGAACAGCTGGAGGAATTCGGCGATGCGCCTGAGGTGATCGAGCGACTCCGGCTCGGACCGCGTGCCCGTGGGCGGCGCCCAGTGCCGCAGCTGCTCGTCCACCACCTTCGCCAGCAGGTCGGCCAGCTCCTTGAGCACGCTCTCCTGCAGCGGACCGACCTTCGTCTTCCCCTCGCCATCCGGCTTGGAGCCCGGGGGGTTGTAGATGGAGTTCAGCTTCGCCGCCACCGCGCTGTCGGGCGGGGCGAGCTTCCGGACGACCGCCGCCGACACCCATCCGCTCGCCCGCAGCACCTCCCGTTCGAACGCGTCGTTCTCGGCGCCCGGCATGGCCGTACGCAGGGTCGCCCGGCCGATCAGGCGAGACACCGCCGCGGTGTGGTCGAAGTCCTCGGGGAGCTCGTCCATGTTGGTGCCGTAGAGGTGGAGGGCGTGGGCCAGCCAGAGCTTGTCCTCACCCTGGTACTGCGCGATCTGGGACCAGATGTCGATCTCCAGCCCGGTGAACAGGCGGTAGACGCGGTTGAAGTATTCGGGGTACTTGCTCTGGGGGAGGTCTCGCAGCCTCGTGTAGTCGACCGCCGCCTCCAGCGGGCCGAAGCCGACCGTTCTCGGCTCGGCCGGTGTGCGCGTGAGGTCGTTCGTCAGGGACATGTAACGCTCCAGATGACTGAGAGTGGCGGGTTACGTACATGTCGTGCAAGCGCCACCGGAGCGTATGTCCGGCCCTGACTCCGATCAACAGGTTGTCCGCCATAGGACAGCGGGAACGGCTCCGCCCGTATCCGGGCCGGGAACGTCCCCGTGCGGGGACCGGTCAGAGGAGCCGCGGAACGTCGTCGCCTTCCAGGGGCTCGAGGAGCTCGGGGCCGTTGTGGCGGACGCTGTTGACGGCGTCCGACACGGCGTACGCCTCCAGCCGGTCGGGGCCGGCCGGGACGAGCAGGCCGGTGGGGTCGGTCACGCGCGGGTCGAGCCACTCCGTCCAGCGGTCGCGCTCGACCATCATCGGCATGCGGTCGTGGATGCGGCCCAGCTTGTCCGTCGCCGTGGTGGTGATCACCGTGCAGGTGCACAGCCACTTCAGCGGGTCGTCGTCCGCGCGGGTGGGGTCCTTCCAGAACTCGTACAGGCCGGCCATCGCCAGCACGCCGCCGTCGGCGGGGTGGATGAAGAACGGCTGCTTCCTCTTGCCCTCCAGCGGCATCCACTCGTAGTAGCCGTCCGCCGGGATCAGGCAACGCCGCGACTTCAGCGCCCTGCGGTAGGACGGCTTCTCCGCCACGGTCTCCACCCTGGCGTTGATCATTCGCGAGCCCACCGACGGGTCCTTGGCCCAGCTCGGCACGAGCCCCCACCTGACCACCCGAAGCTGCCTGATGGGCTCGCCGCCCTTGCTGTCGCCGCCGTCGTCCTTCGGCACGCGGCTCATGACCGCGTAGACGTTCTTCGTGGGCGCGACGTTGTAGTCGGGCCGGAGCTCGCCACCGGGCACCTGGTCGGGCACCCCGTCCAGCTCGACCTGGAACTCCTCCAGCAACTCCTGCTTCTTGCGCGCAGACGCGTACCTCCCGCACATGCCACCAAGACTGCCACTCGCGCGGGCCGCACGCGCTCTCGCGACGGTGCGGATGAGTGTGCGCGCACTAAGCTTGCGGCATGGCCTCTCCGCAGTCCGCGTCCGGCGGCGCCGTGCCGCACGGCAGCGATCAGAACGGCGTCGAGAAGAACGCCGCCGCACCGCTCTGGCCCGCCCCGGTGGCCGCCGAGCCGGTCCGCGCGACGGTCCGCCTGCCCGGCTCGAAGTCGGTGACCAACCGCGCGCTGCTGCTCGCCGCGCTGGCCGACGCCCCCGGCACCGTACGGCTCGCGCTGCGCAGCCGCGACGCCGACCTGATGGCGGCCGCGCTGCGCTCGCTCGGCACCGAGATGACGCCGTCCAACGAGAGCGCCGACAGCGTGGACTGGTCGGTGACCCCGCATCCCGTACGCGGCGGGTCGTCGATCGACGTCGGGCTGGCCGGGACCGTCATGCGGTTCGTGCCGCCGGTCGCCGCGCTGGCCGACGGACCGGTCTTCTTCGACGGCGACCCGCACGCGCGCAAGCGGCCGATGGGCCCGATCCTGGGCGCGCTGCGCGCGCTCGGCGCGTCGGTGGACAACGACGCGCTGCCGTTCACGATCCGCGGGCCGATCCCGGGCGGCGAGGTCACCCTCGACGCGTCGGTCTCCTCGCAGATGGTCTCCGGCCTGCTGCTGGCCGCCGCGCGCTTCGAGAAGGGCGTGACGGTGCGGCACAGCGGCCCGCCCGTCCCGTCGATGCCGCACATCGAGATGACCGTGCAGATGCTGCGCCAGGCGGGGGTCGAGGTGGACGACTCCGAGCGCGACGTGTGGCGGGTGCAGCCCGGCCCGATCCGGGCGAGGGACGTCACGGTCGAGCCCGACCTGTCCAACGCCGCTCCCTTCCTCGCGGCGGCCCTGGTCACCGGGGGCTCCGTCGTCGTGCCGGACTGGCCGGAGGAGACGACGCAGGGCGGCGACGCGCTTCGCGGGCTGCTCGCCGAGATGGGCGCGCGAGTCGAGCGGCTGCCGGAGGGCCTGCGGGTGACCGGCGAGGGCCCGGTGCGGGGCATCGACGCCGACCTGCGCGACGTCAGCGAGCTCACCCCCACGATCGCCGCGCTTGCGGCGCTGGCCGAAGGACCGTCCCGCATCCGGGGCGTGGCGCACATCCGGGGGCACGAGACCGACCGGATCACCGCCCTGGCCACGGAGATCAACCGGCTGGGCGGCGACGCCCGGGAGACCGACGACGGCCTGGACATCCACCCCCGGCAGCTGACCGGCGGCGTCTTCCACTCGTACGCCGACCACCGCATGGCCACGGCGGGCGCGGTCATCGGCCTGGCCGTGCCGGGCGTCGAGGTCGAGGACATCGCGACGACCGCCAAGACACTGCCCGAGTTCCCGCGCATGTGGGCCGCGATGCTGGGCAGCGAGGAGACGGCATGAGCGAGCGAAGCGAGCGAATCAGTAGGCACAGCGCGATTCGCTCATGCGACTCCGAGCCGCCAGGCGAGGAGACGGCATGAGCGGCGGGTTGGTCCCCGTCGGGCGATCGGGGCGCGGACGCTGAGAAAGCGGCAATACGACGAGGACGACGTCAGGGTCAGGCCGGGCAAGGGCTCACGGCCCCGGACCCGGATTCGGCCTGCCCACAGTGAGGCCGTCGAGGGCTTCGTGGTGGCCGTCGACCGCGGTCGTTACACCTGCCTGGTCGGCGAGGGCGTCCCCGGCTCCACCACGCCGAAGAGGCGGAGGGGCGAGCGGACGCTCGTCGTGGCGATGAAGGCCCGCGAGCTCGGCCGCAAGGGCATCGTCGTGGGCGACCGCGTGGCGCTGGTGGGCGACGTGACCGGGCAGCCCGACACGCTGGCGCGCATAGTCCGCGTGGAGGAGCGCACCTCGATGCTGCGCCGCAGCGCCGACGACGTGGACGACATCGAGCGCCCCATCGTCGCCAACGCCGACCAGTTGGTCATCGTCACCGCGCTCGCCGATCCCCCGCCGCGCCCCCGGATGATCGACCGGATGCTCGTCGCGGCCTTCGACGCCGACATCGAGCCGCTGCTGTGCCTCACCAAGGCCGACCTGGCCCCCGCCGAGGACCTCGTGGCGCTGTACGAGCCCCTCGGCGTGCCGTACATGGTCGTCCACAAGGGCGGCCCGCTCGACGACCTGGGCGAGGCGCTCGCGGACCGCATCAGCGTGCTCGTCGGCCACTCCGGGGTCGGCAAGTCGACTCTGGTCAACGCGCTAGTGCCGCACGCCCGCCGGGCCGTGTCCCACGTGAACGCCGTGACCGGCCGGGGCAGGCACACCTCCACCTCCGCGGTCGCCCTGGAACTGCCGGAGGGCGGCTGGATCATCGACACCCCCGGCGTACGCAGCTTCGGGCTCGCCCACATCTCGGTGGAGACCGTGCTCGCCGCCTTCCCCGACCTGGTGGACGCCACCACCGAATGCCCCAAGGGCTGCACCCACCTCGGGGACGACTGCGCCCTCGACCGCTACGTCGCCGAGGGGCACGCGGATCCCACCCGCCTGGAGTCCCTGCGGCGGCTGCTCGCCAGCCGCGAGGGCTCTGCCGACGAAGACTAGGCCGGCGAGGACTAGAACGACGCGCTCCGGCTGAAAGCGAGCATTACGGCGAGTGCTCCGAGCATGCTCCCCATGACGATCCGCTGGGCTCGCAGCCACGCCGGCCGGTGCGCCAGGAAACCCGCGACGCTTCCGGCGGCCAGCACGATCGACAGGTTCACCGTCGCGGCCACCGCGATCTGGAAAAGGCCGAGAACGACGCCCTGGAAAAGCACGTTCCCCGCTCCGATATCGACGAACTGCGGAATGACGGAGATATACAGAATGGCGATCTTCGGGTTGAGCAGGTTCGTCATCAGCCCCATGGCGAAAAGCCGGGGCGGCGGGTCGTGCGGCACGTCCCGCACGGTGAACACCGAAGCGCCGCCGGGCCCGGCCGTCTTCCAGGCGAGCCATATCAGATAACCCGCTCCGGCCAGCCGTATCGCGGTGAGGACCTGCGGAAACGCGGCGAACAGCGCCGCCAGGCCGAGATTCGCCGCCGTCAGATAGACGAGGAACCCCGCGACGACTCCGCTCAACGAGATGATTCCGGCCCGGCGTCCCTGGCTGATGCTGCGCGACACGAGATACATCATGTTCGGGCCCGGCGAAAGCACCATTCCGAGCGCCACGGACACGACCCCCAGCACCGCGTTCGTCTCGACCATGACGCCGCCCTCTCCTCGCAGGTCATCAGTGCCGGCCCGGACGGCTTTCTCAGGCTATTGGACCACTCACAAAGAATGCAATATTCAATATTGCTCTCGGAGCAATATTGTGTTTGGATGCGTTCACCGTGGCGCGGAGAGGAGGCGGCGGTGGAGGACTACCGGGAGCTGGCCGACGAGGTGGCGGCGGACATCGCGGCCGGGCGGCTCAGGCCGGGAGACCGGCTGCCTCCGCAGCGGGACTTCGCGCGGCGGCGCGGCATCGCCGGCTCCACGGCGGCGCGCGTCTACGCGGAGCTGACCCGCCGCGGCCTGACGGTCGGCGAGGTCGGCCGCGGCACCTTCGTCCGCGCCTCCGCCCGCCGTCCCGGGACCGCCCTGGCCGAACCGAGCGGCACCAGGATCGACCTCGAACTCAACTATCCCGTCATCCCCGAGCAGGTCCGCCTGCTCGGGGACGGCCTCAGGCCGCTGCTGCGTCCCGATGTGCTGGAGGCGTCCATGCGGCCGGTGGGCGCGGCGGGCACTTTCCACGCCCGCGAGGCCGTCGCGGACCTGCTCGCCCGCGCCGGCTGGCGCCCCGACCCGGCGCGGCTGCTCTTCGCCGGCAACGGACGCCAGGCGATCGCGGCCGTCATCGCCGCGCTGGTCCCGCCGGGGGCACGGCTGGGCGTCGAGGAGCTCACCTACCCTGTCGTGAAGACCATCGCCACCCGGCTCGGGGTCACCCTCGTGCCCCTGCCGGTCGACGAGGCCGGCCTGGTGCCCGAGGCGGTGGAGGCCGCGGCCCGCAAGGCTCCGCTGAGAGCGGTCTACCTCCAGCCGACGCTGCACAACCCGTTGTCGCTCACCATGCCGGTCGAGCGCCGCGCCGAGCTCGCGGCCGTGCTCGCGCGGCTGGACGTGCCCGCGATCGAGGACGGCATCTGGTCGTTCCTCCGGGACGAGCCGCCCCCGCTGGCCGCCGTGGCGCCCGAGCGCACGATCCTCGTCGACAGCCTCTCCAAGCGGCTCGCGCCCGGGCTGACCGTCGGATTCGCGGTCGTGCCCGAGGCCGTCGTGCCAAAGGTGACCGCGGCGCTGCATGCGGGAGGCTCCGCGCCGCCGCGGTTCGCGCTGGAGGCGGCGGTCCGGCTGGCCGGCGACGGCGTCGTGGAGTCGCTGAGCCGGGGCAAGCGGCGGGACGCCGAGGCCCGGCAGGAGATCGCGACGCGCCATCTGGGGGAGTTCGCCGTCCGCGGCGATCCCCGGTCCTACTACTGCTGGTGGGAGCTGCCGCCTCCGTGGCGGGCCGACACGTTCGTGGCCGCCGCCGCGCGGCACGGCATCGCCGTCACTCCGGCGGCGGCCTTCGCCGTCGGCGACAACCGCACGCCGAACGCCGTCCGCCTCGGCCTGGCCTCGCCCCCGGCCGAGACGCTGGCACGCGCCCTGGCCACCCTCGCCGGTCTCGCCCGTTCCTCACCGGACGACCTGCTGGCCGAGTGAGGGGTCACCCCTTGCGGTTGGGACGCAGGGTCCAGCAGACGGTCATCTCCGAGACGACGACGTCTTCGGCGTTGCGGATCTCGACGGCGACCTCGAACTCGGGCCGCTCCCCCGCGTCCAGCCGGGCGACGACCGCCTCCCGCTCGGCCCGGAGGGTAGCGGCGGCCGTGACCTCGCCCATGGCGAGCTTGCGGTAGCCGATCCTCGCCTCGGTCGCCAGTGGCACGGCCCGGGACAGCTGGTCGCCGAAGGCCGACAGCATGGCCGCGCCCGAGGCTGTCTCGGCCAGCGTGAACAGGGCGCCCGCGTGCGGGCCGCCGACGTGGTTGTGCAGGTCTCCCCGGTCGGCCAGGCGGGCGACCGCCTCACCGGTGCCGATCGAGTCGAACGTGATGCCGAGCAGCCGCGCGAACGGGACGCTGTCGAGCATGAAGGCGCCGATGTCCATGGCCGGGATGTTACCGGCTGGTACGGTTCGGAGCGATCCATCCTCTGATGTGAGCAGGTCGCGGCACGATACGTTGGGCCTGTGACGGAGTACCGCGACGACCTGCACCTCGCGCATCTGCTGGCGGACGCCGCCGACGACATCACGATGCGCCGTTTCAAGGCCGTGGACCTCAAGGTCGACACCAAGCCCGACCTCACCCCGGTCAGCGACGCCGACCGGGCCGTGGAGGAGGCGATCCGCGGCACGCTGCGCCGTGCCCGGCCCCGCGACGCCGTCGTGGGCGAGGAGTTCGGGATGACCGGCTACGGCATGCGCTCCTGGATCGTCGACCCGATCGACGGCACCAAGAACTACGTACGCGGAGTCCCCGTGTGGGCCACGCTGATCGCGCTGATGGAGCACGGCAAGGTCGTCGTGGGCGTGGTATCGGCCCCGGCTCTCGGCCGCCGCTGGTGGGCCGCCAAGGAGAGCGGCGCGTGGACCGGGCGGAGTATGAGCAAGGCCACGCGCTGCGAGGTGTCCTCGGTCGGCCGCCTCGACGACGCCTCCTTCTCCTTCTCCGACATCGAGGAATGGGAGAAGGCCGGACGGCTCGAGCCGTTCCTCGACCTCACGAGGGAGTGCTGGCGCACCCGCGGCTACGGCGACTTCTGGTCGCACATGATGGTCGCCGAGGGTGCGGCGGACATCTCCGCCGAGCCCGAGCTCTCCCCCTGGGACATGGCCGCGCTCACGATCATCGTGGAGGAGGCCGGCGGCTCCTGCACCTCGCTCGACGGCACCCCTCCCCTCGACGGCGGCAACCTCGTCTGCACGAACGGCCTGCTCCACGACGAGGTACTCAAGCGCCTGTCCCCCCGCTGAGCCCTACAACGCCAGCACGTCGCCCGCGGCGGTGAGGAGGCTGCCGCGGTACGCCTCGCCGAACAGGCAGACGTGGACGGCGAGCGGGTGGAGCTGGTGCAGCGGCACGCGTTCGCGCCAGCCGTCCGCGAGGGGCGCCGCCTCACGGTAGGCGGCGAGGATCGTGTTGAGGTGCGGCGCCCCGAACAGCGCCAGCATCGCGAGGTCGGTCTCCCTGTGGCCGCCGTGGGCGGCCGGATCGACCAGCACGACCCCGTCCGCCGACCACAGCAGGTTCCCGCTCCACAGGTCGCCGTGGATCCGGCTCGGCGGCTCGGCCGGCCCGGCGACCTCCGCCACCCGGTCGCACGCCTCCTCGACCAGCTCCGCGTCCGCGGCCGACAGCGCGCCGCGGTCGCGCGCGAGCCGTACGAACGGGAGCACGCGGCGGGACACGTAGAACGACGGCCAGTCCGGCGCGGGCTCGTTGCCCATCGGAAGCTCGGCGATGTAGCCGGGCCAGGGGGCGCCGAAGTCCGCGGCCCCGGCCGCGTGCAGGGCGGCCAGCTCACGCCCGAACCGCTCGGCGGCCCCGGCCGTCGCGGGAACGGTGTCGATCCACTCCAGCACCAGCGTGCCGCCGTCCGCGGCGACCAGCTCGGGGACGGCGACCGCTCCCGGCTCGGCCAGCCAGCGCAGCCCCGCCGCCTCGCTGTCGAGGACGGCGGACGCGTCCTTCTTGCCGGCGCCCTTCTTGACGAACACCCTGCGGCCGTCGCCGAGCACGCCCTCGTGCAGCGTCCAGGCGTGTCCGCCGCCGAGATCCCTAGTGATCCTCAAGGTACTTCGCCACCCCCTCACAGGCGGCCTCGACCATCCGCAGCACCTCGACGAAGCCCTCGCGTCCGCCGTAGTAGGGGTCGGGCACCTCGGCGTCCTCGGGAGCCGCCGGGTCGAACGACCGCAGCAGCCGGACGTCCGCGTCCGGCGGGGCGATCCGGCGTACGGCGCGCAGGTTGTCCCGGTCCATCACGAGGATGAGGTCACGCTCGGCGAACCACGCCCGGTCGAACTGGCGGGCCCGGTGGGACGAGCCGTCGTAGCCGTGGTCGGCCAGCGTCGCCAGTGCCCGCTCGTCCATCGGCTCCCCCGCGTGCCAGCCGCCGGTGCCGGCGCTGTCCACCTCGACGTCGAGCCCGCGTTCGGCCAGCGTACGGCGCAGCACGACCTCGGCCATCGGCGATCGGCAGATGTTCCCCATGCAGACCAGACATACACGCTTCATGAACTCAATCCTCTCCCATCACGCCCGTGACCTGGCCGTTATCTCTTCTGGGGTCACACAAGAGCGACTGGGCCCGTTCATTACCCGTTCACCTTTACCAAGGTTTTAGGTCACCTTGGCTCCCTACCGTCCCTCATGTTGAGAAGACATGGGGAGGAACAACCGTGAAGTATGCAGGCCGGCTCGCCGCCGCCACCATCGCCGGCGTGCTCTCGCTCGCCGCATGCGGGACCGATGACAACACGAGCACCGCGGGGGGCACCTCCAGCGCCGCCGCTCCCGTGCAGGGCGACGACACCGCGAAGGGCACCATCAACGCCGCCGGCTCCTCGGCCCAGGCGAACGCCATCGCGGAGTGGAAGAAGAACTTCCAGTCGTCGAACCCCGGCGTCAGCATCAACTACAACCCGAGCGGCTCCGGCGCCGGCGTCCAGGCGTTCATCCAGGGCACCGTTGCCTTCGCCGGCTCCGACTCGGCCCTGAAGGAGGACAAGGGCGAGCCCGCCCAGGCCGACGCCCGCTGCAAGACCGGGAAGGCCATCAACCTGCCGATGGTGACCGGCCCGGTGGCCGTCGTCTACAACCTGCCGGGTGTGGACGGCCTGCAGCTCTCGCCGAAGACCATCGGCGGCATCTTCAACAGCAAGATCACCAAGTGGGACGACCCGGCCATCAAGGCCGACAACCCCGACGCCAAGCTGCCCTCGACCGCCATCCAGGCGTTCCACCGCTCGGACGAGTCCGGCACCAGCGACAACTTCACCAAGTTCCTCAAGGCCACCGCCGACTGGCCGTACGAGCCCGCGAAGGCGTGGCCGGCCGAGGCGCAGGGCCAGGGTTCGAAGGGCTCGGACGGCATCGCCTCCAGCGTCAAGAGCACCGAGGGCGCGATCAGCTACGTCGAGCTGTCCTTCGCCGAGAACTCCCAGCTCCAGAAGGCCAAGGTCGCCAACGGCGCCGGCGAGTACGTCGAGCTCACCCCGGAGAGCGCCGCCAAGACCGTCGAGGCCGCCCAGATCGAGGGCACCGGCAACGACCTCAAGCTCTCGATCGACTACGCCACCAAGGCCGCGGGCGCCTACCCGATCGTGCTCGTGACGTACGAGATCACCTGTGAGAAGGGCCTGGCGGCCGAGGACGCGAAGCTGGTCAAGTCGTTCCTCACCTACACCGCCAGCGACGAGGGCCAGCAGGCGCTGACCAGCCTCGGCTACGCCCCGCTGCCGTCGAGCCTGCTCGCCAAGGTCCGCACCGCGGTCGAGGCGATCGCCTAACCAGATGGCGACACCAACCAGAACCAGGGAGAGCGGGCCGGCCATGCGCCGGTCCGCCTTCCGGCGCAGCCGCGGCGACGGCCCGTTCCGCTTCGCCTCGACCGGGGCCGGGGTCGTCCTTCTGGCGATCATGGCCGCGATCGGGGTGTTCCTGGTCGTCAAGGCCGTCCCCGCCCTCCAGGCGAACACGTCCCACTTCCTGACCGAACTGACCTGGCAGCCGAACGCCACCCAGCCCGTCTTCGGGATCGGGGCTCTCGCCTTCGGCACCCTGCTGAGCTCGCTGCTCGCGCTGGTCATCGCCACCCCGGTGGCGGTCGGGGTCGCGCTGTTCATCTCGCACTACGCGCCCCGGCGGCTCGCCTCCGTCCTGGGCTACGTGGTGGACCTCCTCGCGGCGGTCCCCAGCGTGGTGTACGGCCTGTGGGGCGTCACCTTCCTCGTGCCGTTCATGCTCGGCCCGTCGAAGTTCCTCAACGACTACCTCGGCTGGATCCCGCTGTTCGGCGGTGACACCGTGGTCGGCAAGAGCATGCTCACCGCGTCGCTCGTGCTCGCGATCATGATCCTGCCGATCATCGCCGCGATCTCCCGCGAGGTCTTCCTGCAGGCCCCCAAGATGCAGGAAGAGGCCGCGCTCGCGCTCGGCGCGACGCGCTGGGAGATGATCAGGATGTCGGTCCTGCCGTTCGGCCGGCCCGGCGTCATCAGCGCCGCCATGCTCGGCCTCGGCCGCGCGATGGGCGAGACGATCGCGGTCGCGCTCATCTTCCCGGCGACGTTCAAGATCTCGTTCCAGATCCTCGGCCCCTATGGCAACAGCATCGCCGCCAACATCGCCAACGGCTTCGGCGAGGCGACCGAGGTGGGTCGCGGCGCGCTGATCGCCTCGGGTCTCGTCCTGTTCCTCATCACCCTGCTGGTGAACATGGCCGCCCGCTTCGTCATCGCCCGCCGCAAGGAGTACGCGAGGGCCGCAGCGTGACCGTACAGACCGGAATCCAGCCCATCTCCGCGGCCCGTCGGGCCAAGGACCGCCTCGTCCAGGTGCTCGTCTACCTGGCGTTCGCGCTCGCGGTCATCCCGCTGCTGTCGGTGCTGTGGCTCGTCGTCAAGAACGGCATCGGCCGATTCGACATGGAGTTCCTCACCCACTCCATGCGCAACATCGGGGCGCGCGACGCGGGCGGCGGCGCCTACCACGCCATCATCGGCACGCTCGAACAGGTCCTGCTCGCCTCGCTCATCGCGGTCCCGATCGGCCTGCTCACCGCCGTCTACCTCGTCGAGTACGGCGAGGGCGGACGGCTGTCGCGCACGATCAGCTTCTTCGTGGACGTCATGACCGGCGTCCCTTCCGTGGTTTCCGGGCTCTTCGTCCTGGCCTTCTGGATCCTCGTGCTCGGCATGCCGTTCTCCGGCTTCGCCGGCGCGCTCGCCCTGTCGATCCTGATGATGCCGGTCGTGGTCAGGTCGGCCGAGGAGATGCTCCGCCTGGTCCCCCGGGAGCTGCGTGAGGCGTCGTACGCGCTGGGTGTGCCCAAGTGGCGCACCATCGTCAAGGTCGTGCTGCCCACGGCCTTCACCGGGATCGTGACCGGCGTCATGCTGGCCGTGGCCCGCGTCGCCGGTGAGACCGCGCCGCTGCTGCTGACCGTCTTCATCACCGACTCCATCAACAACGACCCGTTCAACGGGCCCCAGATGGGGCTTCCGCTGTACGTCTTCGATCAGGCCGGCCGCCCCACGGACACCGCGATCAACCGGGCCTGGACCGGCGCGCTCACGCTGATCCTGATCGTCATGCTGCTCAACCTGGTCGCACGCCTCATCACCTGGTGGCGTTCGCCCGCGAGGAGGAGGTAAGGAATGGCCAAGCAGATCGAGGTCGCGGGCCTCGACGCCTACTACGGCTCGCACAAGGCGATCGAGGGCATCTCGATGACGATCGAGCCCCGATCGGTGACGGCCTTCATCGGCCCCTCCGGCTGCGGCAAGTCCACGTTCCTGCGGACCCTCAACCGGATGCACGAGGTCATCCCCGGCGCCCGGGTCGAGGGCAAGGTCCGCCTCGAGGAGCAGGACCTGTACGGCGCGGACATCGACCCGGTGTCGGTCCGCCGGACCATCGGCATGGTGTTCCAGCGCCCGAACCCCTTCCCCACGATGTCCATCTTCGACAACGTGGCCGCGGGCCTGCGGCTCAACGGCCGTTACTCCCGTTCGCAGCTGGACGGCATCGTCGAGGAGTCGCTCAAGGGCGCCAACCTCTGGAACGAGGTCAAGGACCGGCTCAACAAGCCGGGCGCGGGCCTGTCGGGCGGTCAGCAGCAGCGCCTGTGCATCGCCCGCGCCATCGCCGTACGCCCGCAGGTGCTGCTCATGGACGAGCCGTGCTCGGCGCTCGACCCCATCTCGACGCTGGCGATCGAGGACCTGATCTCCCAGCTCAAGCAGGACTACACGATCGTGATCGTGACGCACAACATGCAGCAGGCCGCCCGGGTCAGCGACAAGACCGCGTTCTTCAACCTGGCCGCGCAGGGGCAGCCCGGCAAGCTCGTCGAAATGGACGAGACCTCGAAGATCTTCACCAATCCGGCCGAGAAGGCAACCGAGGACTACATCACGGGCCGCTTCGGGTGACGACCGCTTCCTGCTGACAGCATTGGAGGGACCTGGGTGACGGCACCCGCAGTGGAGGGGGACACTCGGACGGCGCCCATGCTCCTGGTGGCCGATCCGGACGCGGGTCTGGTGCGGCAGCTCTCGGCGGCCATGCAGGCCGCGGGCGTCGACGTGACCGGCGTACCGGACGGCGCCCAGGCGCTGCTGCAGGCCGGGGCGCTCCGGCCCGACGCCGTGCTGATCTGCGCCTCCCTCCCGATCGTCGGCCCCGTCGACTTCGTCCGCGCCGTACGGCTCATGCGAGCCGTGCCCGTCCTGCTCGGCATCGACTTCGGGAGCGACGCCGAGCAGGCCCTGCAGGCTCTGGAGGCGGGCGCCACGGCCTGCGTGGCCAGGCCCTACCGCGTGCCCGAGCTTCTCCCCCTCGTCCAGGCGGCCTTCCGCCGGCAGGACGGCCACAGGACCGTGCTGACGATCGGCGACGTGGAGCTCGACGTGACGGCATACCAGGTGAGGGTCGGCGGGCGCGTCGTGCACCTGCCACTGCGCGAGTTCGAACTGCTGCACTATCTGATGCGCAACGCGGACAGAACGGTCACCCGCGAGCAGATCATGCGCAACGTCTGGCACTCGAACGACGGCATGTCCACCAACACCATCGCCGTCCACGTCAAGCGCCTGCGCGCGCGGCTCGGCGACGTGGAGGACACGATGATCCAGACCGTCCGAGGAGTGGGCTACCGATTGGTCAGCGGCTGACCGCCGCCCTTGGCCCGGGACTCCTGACTGAGGCGATCCGGCCGGCCGCCCAGGCTCCGCACCTGACTGATCGAGTGATCACCAGGCGGTGCCGATCGAGGGATGGGAGGCGGACGCCTGGTCGTAGTCGCGGGCGATCGACGATGCCCTCAGGAGAAGGTGCGGCCGAGGTGGGCCAG
Source organism: Microbispora sp. KK1-11 (assembly GCF_006874435.1). NCBI lineage: Bacteria > Bacillati > Actinomycetota > Actinomycetes > Streptosporangiales > Streptosporangiaceae > Microbispora > Microbispora sp. KK1-11. Next base: position 73,692 of record NZ_VIRJ01000039.1, read on the forward strand.
ACCTGCGTCCGCGTACGACCGGACGCCCGAGCACAGGCCGTACGCGACGTCCTCAAGCAGCGCGCACCTGGCGTAGAAGAGCACCCGCTCGTGGTCCGCGTCGTCGTGGCGGCCCTGGTAATGCGCCAGCGTCCGCCCGTAGACCTCGGGTCCGAGGTCCCGGTAGACGAGCGCGAGATCGTACGCGGGATCGGCGATGGCCGCGTCCGTCCAGTCGATGACTCCCGTCACGGCGCTGGCCTCGACGTCCACCAGTAGGTGCTCGCTGCCCAGGTCGTTGTGGCAGAACGTCAGCACACCGGGCTCCGCGGGGGCCGCGGTGCCGAGAAAGTCCTCGACCATCCGCCGGTCGGCCGCCGGCACGTGGGCCACGATGTCCCGGTAGTGCCCTTCGGCCTCCTCGAGAAGCTCACTCATCGGATAGCTGTCACGCGGCACGAACGCCTCCATCCGCTCCACCGGCGCCGCGTGCAGCCGGCTCAGGAAATCGCCCAGGGGAGCCGCCAGACGCGCGGGCTCCCTGACCGGGTGAAGGTTCAGCGGACGGCCGGGCAGCTTGCGGTACGCGAGGACGCCCGCCTCCTCGTCCACGAAAATCGGCTGCGGCACCGGCAGCGGCGACAGCTCGCTCACGGCGACGAGCAAGGCCGCCTCTCGCCTCACCGCTTCTGCGCGGGAAGCCGGATCGCTGTGGAGAGCCGAGTCCTCGTGGAGAGCGGGATCACCGTGGAGAGCCGAGTCGCCGATCTTGCTTTGCCGTATGACCAACTCACCGTTGACCTCGTACGCCGCGTTGTCCTGTCCCTCGCCCAGCCGTTCGACGGTTCTGACCCTGTAGCCGGGCAGGTGGCGGGCCAGCAACTGGATGATTTGCTCGGTCACCTCCGTAACCCTAGCCATCAACGGGGACGCCATCGCATCGCCAGGTGGCGGTATGGCGTGCTTATTCGCGGGAGGGACCGTCACCGTGCCGGGCCGGCAGCCCCTGGACATGCGAAAGCCCCGGCCAACCCAGCCGGGGCACCACCCACCACCAAACACGCACCCAAAAAGGGGCAACCCCTCCTGGAAACGCGGAAGGGCCACCCCAAACCGGGGTGGCCCTCCACAAAAAATTGTCCGGCGGCGTCCTACTCTCCCACACCGTCCCCGGTGCAGTACCATCGGCGCTGGCAGGCTTAACTTCCGGGTTCGGAATGTAACCGGGTGTTTCCCTGCCGCTATAACCGCCGTAACCCCACGAAACACACAACCACACGGTTGCTGTCTCTGAGATCACATAGTGAACGCGAGCACATCATGGTCAAGTCCTCGGCCTATTAGTACCGGTCAGCTCCACACATTACTGCGCTTCCACTTCCGGCCTATCAACCCCATCATCTC